>JBFFKS010000097.1:0-5839 GCA_041555275.1 Xianfuyuplasma sp.
AAATACATCAAGGAAAACAAGATGAAGCAGAGGGATTCTTTAATAAGTATGAGGAAAATTACCTTTTAAAAAACAAGAGCATTTTCTATATATATATAAAGACCAAAGCAGAGCTAGCATTTTATAAAAAAGATCGTGAAGCATTACGAGGTATTCAAGCTGAATTGAAAGAAAATCCATTTTATGTAGATTATGTTGAACAATTCATCCAAGTATTTGAGTTGATTCTAGATGGCAAATTTGTTGATGCTAGAGAGTTGATGTTTGAGATTATCCCAAGACAAAAAACAAGATTAGACATTATCGAACTTGAATACTACCTTGCAACTGTATATATTCTTCTAGATATTCCACAAGATGCAGAAGCAGTAGCAGAGTTTGTAGTGGAGAAAGATTATAAAGTTGTTTATACTCAGTTATGTAAGGAAATATTAGCTCAAATCAAAGAAAAATAAATATTAAAAATCAATTTTATCAATTAAATATACGATAAAATTGATTTTTTTAATACAAAAATTGATTTATTAAACTTTTTTTGCTTTTTCTATTGACATTACAAAAAATAGAGTGTATTATATGGGTGTAGTTAATAATATTAAGCAGAAAATTAAAAATATTAAGAAATAGGATGTGAGACAACATGAATTATGAAGAAACACTTCAAAAACTTCAAAATAATGAATTAACCGTTGATCAAGCATTTACAGAATTGTATCCAGTTAAGAAAACCAAATTAGAAAAACCAGGGAAAAGAGCACATTTTATTAAATTAAGAATTAATGTACCTGAAGAAGGAAAAAGATTGAATACGTTCTTAAGAATCTTATTCGCAATTCCTTTCCCAATGATCTTTGCAAGAATGGGGCTTAGGTTTGCTGGTAGATTTGTAGATGTTGAAGAAGTGGATTTAAAGGAAATAAGTAGATTATTAAAATATTCAAGAAACACATCAGTTCAAGTAGATACAGATGATGCAAAAATAGATATTAAAATTATGTAGGAGGAAATTATGAAAAATGTTATCGGTGAATGTCCAATTTGTTCAGGAGACTTAGCAGTTACGAAATTAAGTTGTACAAATTGTAATACTGAAATTAGTGGGTCGTTCCAATTATCAAAATTTAATTACTTATCAAAAGAACATTTATACTTTATAGAAGTATTCATTAAAAATAGTGGAAACATCAAACAAATTGAAAAAGAACTAGGAATCTCTTATCCAACAGTTAAGAAAAACCTAGAAGAAGTAATTATTAGTCTTGGGTATCAGGTTAGCGATGATGAAAAAGTTAAGAAAAGCGATATTATCAGTAAACTTGCAAAAGGTGAAATAACCGCCAAAGAAGCTGCAAAGCTATTGAAATAGGAGGAAGATTATGTATTATGTTAATATAGACGCAGACGTGTTAGATAAACATGAAATGATTAAAGAAGAACAAAGAGCATTATTTAACAATGTGTGTTGTAAACAAAAAAGATTTAACCGTTGAAGAGATCAATAAGCAGAAAATACAAATAAAAATTAAAAATATGAAAATTTGAAAGGAAAGATAAATATGAGTGACGATAGATTAAAGATTTTAGAGATGATTCAAGATAAAACAATTACTGCAGCAGAGGGTTCAGAATTATTAAAAGCACTTGATGTAGCTGATAAAAAAGTTGAAATCGCAAGACCAAAAAAACAAGCTTTCAAAATGTTTAGAATAAAAGTAATAAGTGCAGATGGAGATAAAGTAAATGTTCAAATCCCTATCGAATTTGCAAAAATGGCTTTAAGAAGCGGTAAAGGATTTATGAAGGTAGATCAAATTGAAAACTTAGATTTAGATATCGACATGATTCTTGATATGATTGATTCAGGAATGTTAGGTAAAATTGTAGATGTAGAGTCAGCTGATGGAGACACAGTAGAAATAACAATCGATTAATTCTCTTTTTAAAAGGACCTTCGGGTCTTTTTTTGTGCTGAATCAACATATTACATTCATTTTATGTTATAATAGGTATATTATAGATTCCATACACATAATGGACACTTAATAGAGGTGTAAACATGGTAGAAAAAAATGAGTATTACTCAGTAGAATTCGTAGACATGACTCATGATGGGATGGGAGTATGTAAGATAGATGGGTTTCCTGTATTTGTCGCTAACGCTTTAAAAGGAGAAACTGCCGAGATTAAGATTATCAAAGTCGGAGCTAGTTTTGGATTTGGAAGACTAATTGAATTAATCAATAAATCCCCTTTTAGAAAAGAGCCAATTTGCGACCATTTTTCAGAATGCGGGGGATGCAATTTAATGCATATGAATTATCAGATGCAATTAGATTTTAAGAAATATCGAACAAAAGAAACTCTGAAAAAATTAGGAAAAATTGAAACTCGTGTGAACGAGACAGTTGGGATGTTAAATCCGTATTATTATAGAAATAAAACTGTGATTCCATTTGGAGAACAAAATGGTAAAATGGTTTCAGGGCTCTACAAAAATAGAACCCATGATATAATCGATATGAAAAAATGTTATATAATTCCTAAAATTACAACCGATATCGTTAAGTACATTAAAAATGTATTTATCGAACTAAATATTCCTGCTTATAATGAACAAATTGGGACAGGAGTCATTAGACATTTAGTGATTAGAACTTCTCATAAGTTTGATGATATATCTGTTACAATCGTAACGTTAACGCCTAAATTACCTAAAAAAGATATTATCATTAAAAAAATTATTTCAAGATATAAACGAGTTGTTTCAATCGTTCATAACTTTAATCCTGATGATACAAATATCATCATGGGTAAAAAAAGCAAAGTAATTTTTGGTGAAGACTTTATAAGAGATGAAATTAACGGTGTTTACTTCAAAATATCTCATAGATCATTCTATCAAGTTAACCCAATTCAAACAGAAGTGTTGTACGCTAAAGCAATTGAGTATGCAGAGTTAACGACTGACGAAGTTATCATTGATGCATATTGTGGAATAGGAACAATAGGGCTATCCGCAGCGAAATACGCAAAAACATTACTCGGAGTTGACGTTGTAAAGCAAGCCATTAGCGATGCCAATGAAAATGCAAAAAACAATGGTATAACTAATGCTAAATTCGTCGTTGGTAAGGCAGAAGATGTTATTAAAACCTGGAAAAATTATAATGTTGATGTTCTCTTTATTGATCCACCTCGAAAAGGTGTTCATAAAGATTTCTTAAAAGCTATAATTGATATGCAAATTCCAAAAGTAGTATACATATCATGCAACATATCAACATTAGCTAGAGATTTAAACTATCTTCAATCAAATGGATATAGTGTGCAGGAAGTAACACCATTTGACATGTTTCCACAAACAACACACATTGAATCAGTAACAAAACTAAGATTAATTAAGCAAGGAAAGTAATTCCTTGCTTTTGTTTTATATTGTATAATAGTAATGAGAGAGGTGATTTAATGAATTCCTATCGAAAAGAATTATGGTTTGATACAACAAAAAGACGTGAGTTTATTAATATAACTCGTGAAGTAGACAAGTGTATAAAAGAAAGTTCCATCATGGAAGGTTTTGTTTTAGTAAATGCAATGCACATTACAGCTAGTGTTTTTATTAATGATGACGAAAGAGGATTACATAACGATTTTGAGAGATTCTTAGAAAAATTAGCACCAGAAAAACCATATAATCAGTATGATCATAATGGGTATGAGGATAATGCTGATGCACATATAAAAAGAACAATTATGGGAAGAGAAGTTGTCTGTGCAATTACAAATGGACAACTTGATTTTGGACCATGGGAACAAATTTTTTATGGTGAATTTGATGGTAAAAGAAGAAAAAGAGTTCTAGTAAAGATAATTGGAGAATAGAATGAACCCATTTAAAAAAGATAATCAAATGCTACCAATAGCATCTATTAATAGCGTCTATGTTGATGATACTTTAGCTAGTGATTTATTTAGACCTTCTATACTAATTGATGAGATTATGAAACACAAAGAGGAATTTGGACTGATAGGTGTTAAAGACACCACCCAAATATTTATGAGATTTAACGAATTACTTAATAGTGAGTATGATACTTTTAATAGAAAAGCACTCTACATAGCAGAGGATTTTGGTAACCGTTTAGCGAAGGTCTTAGTTACACTTAAAAAACCTAGTCCAAAGTCAATTTCTAATCGAAAAAATTGGAATTCAACACATTGGGATTTTTGGGAAGGAATTCAACACATATACTTAGTCGGA
Source organism: Xianfuyuplasma sp. (assembly GCA_041555275.1). Classification (GTDB taxonomy): domain Bacteria; phylum Bacillota_I; class Bacilli_A; order Izemoplasmatales; family Izemoplasmataceae; genus Xianfuyuplasma. Next base: position 4,262 of record JBFFKS010000097.1, read on the forward strand.
GGATTAACATCCCCTATTTTAACAAAGATATTTTATGCTAGAATATTACAAGCATTTAAGGCAAATGATATAGAAAATTTAACTATCACATTTATTGAAGGATCTCAAAACCTTGGAACCAAAGGTCTTGCAACAAAAGTACAAAATGGTAGATTCTTATTATTCGATTTTGGGCAAACAAAAATAAAACGTGCATATCATGTAAAAAGTAATTCTAAAATTGACATTGATAATGTGTTGAGTGTGGTGGACTCAAAATACTTATTTTACAAAAATAGATCCGATGAAGAAATAAAAAAAATTGCGTTTAAACTACATAATTTTATAAAAAATACTATCATTCAAACGATGAAAGAAGTTAACTTTCAAGGTGATACTATCCTAATGAGTATAGCTAATTATGTCTTTAATGGAAGCATATATGGGGCTCGCGGTGGATATGGAAAACTATCATATCTAGGTGAAAATTATGAAACAATCTTAACCGACTCATTATCGAAACATTTTAATAAAAAAATCAACATAAAACTTTATCACGATACAAGTGCAATGGCTTTACTGTTTCAGGGCAAACCTGATTCAGCAGTTATTTCTTTAGGAACTGCATTTGGGGTTGCATTTCCATAGTAAACAATGTATAGTATATACTTGCCAGTAAAAGAAAGGTGGTCTTAATATGGGTGTAAAATTAGAAGTAAATCAAAAAATCCTATTAACAATTAAACGTTTGGGAATCAATGGAGAAGGTATTGGTTACTACAAGAAAAAAGCAGTGTTTGTAACAGGTGTATTACCTCCTGAAGAAGCTATTGTTAAGATTACTGAAGATAATGAGAATTTTGCAAAAGCTGAACTTGTTAATCTTAGAATAAGAGCTGCAAAAAGAGCGAAACCGTTTTGTAAACATTACGGTGTTTGTGGTGGTTGTCAAACACAACACATCATGTACGAAGAACAGCTTGCTCTAAAAGAGGAAATGTTAGTTCAGACAATTGAAAGATACTCAGGATTAAATCCTGAAAGTATTAAATTTAATAATATGATTGGGATGGCCAATCCAAGAGCATATAGACATAAAGCACAAATACCTGTGAAACAATCAAAAAACGGATTAACTATGGGTCTTTTTAAGCTAAATAGCAATGAATTAGTTGAAATAAATGACTGTCCTATACATGCTAAAAGAATCAATTCAGTACTGCAGCAAGTAGTAGAAATCTGTGATCGACATGAAATATATGCATTTGATCCTAATACAATGCGAGGGATGTTAAGACATATTGTAGTAAGAACATCTCATAAAACTGATGAAATCCAGGTTACACTAGTAATTACTATCTTCAATAAGGTTCTTCTTGAAGCTGCGAAAGACATAATTAACATCTTAGATGTTGTTAGTGTTGGTATATCTAAAAATAGAGACTCAAAAAACGTTGAAATTTTTGGAGAAGAAATTGAAATCTTGGCAGGTAAAAATTACATTTCTGAAGGAATAAATGATATCAAATACGACCTTAATCCTAAAGCTTTTTTCCAGCTGAATCCGGAACAAGCTATTAAATTATATGAAGAAGTTAA
>JBFFKS010000098.1:0-5761 GCA_041555275.1 Xianfuyuplasma sp.
AATGGGCTTGAAGTCAAATATCTAATATTAGGAGAAGAATATGAATGAAATAAAAAAATTTGAAGAAGAATGCAAAAATAGAGTACGTAGTTATTCCGAAAAGAAAGAGTTTATTGACTCTAAAAATAATTTTATGGAAAAAAGTATAGAAGAAGGGTACTCATACAATTTTTCCTGGATGGGAAGACCAATAATTCAGTATCCTCAAGACATGGTTGCCATGCAAGAAATCATTTGGGAAGTGAAACCGGACCTAATTATTGAAACGGGTATTGCTCACGGTGGATCATTAATATTTTCTGCTTCAATGCTTGCCCTTTTAGAAATATGTGGAGAGATAGAAAAAGGTGAAGTCTTAGGCATAGACATCGATATACGTGAACATAATAAAGAAGCTATATTAGCACACCCAATGAGTAAAAAAATCACTATGTTCGAAGGTTCAAGTATAGATAATGATATGATATCCAGAGTCCATAAATTCGCTGAAAGAGGCAAAAAAGTACTTGTTTTCTTAGATAGTAACCATACCCATGCACATGTGTTGGCAGAACTTAACGCTTATGCTCATCTTACAAGTGTTGGAAGTTATTGTGCTGTTTTTGACACTATCATTGAAGATATGCCTGAAGACAGTTTTTCTGATAGACCTTGGGGGAAAGGGGATAATGCAAAAACTGCAGTTTGGGAGTTTTTGAAAGAAAATCATGATTTTGAAATAGATAAAAGTATTGAAAACAAAATCATGGTTACTGTTGCCCCTGATGGTTATTTAAAAAGAATAAAATAGATATTATTTAATGTCTGTACAAAAGAACGTAATAGCAAACTATATAGGTAAAGGGTTATTGACAGTATTGTCAATAATCTTCATCCCTGTTTATATTCAATATCTTGGTATAGAAGCTTATGGGCTTATAGGGATCTATACTATTTTAGTTTCAGTTACGATGCTTGTTGATGTCGGCATGGGACAGACTATTGTAAGAGAAGTCGCAAAGTATACTTCAAAAACATTATCACTCAACGAAATAAAAGACACCATCAAGACATTTAAATACCTATATTTTCTTATTGGAGTTCTGCTGGGTATTTCTATTTACCTTTCATCAGAATTGGTGGTTTTAAAATGGTTGAATGTCGAAAACTTGCTTTTTGAAGATGTTGTAATAGCTATAGAACTAATGTCTATGATGGTTTTTATAAATTGGATTAGCATTTTATATAGAAACTCTATTATCGGCTTACAGTATCAAGTTTGGCTAAATGTATCAGATGTGAGCTTTGCTATACTCAGTAAAGTCGGTGTTATTATAGTTTTGGCATATTTATCTCCTACAATTACTGCATTTTTGACTTATCAACTAATCGTTTCTAGTTTTCAGTTGTTTGTGATGTTGTTTAAGTTGGACTTGATTCTACCGAGAACAGACTATCGACCAAAGATTTCATTTGAGGTTATTAAAAGACTATGGAGATTTGCATCTGGTGTGGCGTTGACCACACTTTTTGGCACCATGATTTCTCAAGCAGACAAATTAATACTATCGACAATGCTATCACTGCAAAGTTTTGGATTATATACAATAGCCAGCGTTGCAGGAAGAGCATTAGGTAAAATCATATCGCCCATCACTCTTGCTGTCAGACCGAAATTAACGATTCTATATGAAAACAATAGTGAAAAAGAGCTAATAGAGTTTTATCATAAAAGTGCGCAGCTGATGTCTATAATGTCAATTCCCATAGGAGTAGTGCTTTTCCTGTTTTCAACTGAACTGCTTTGGGTATGGACAAATGACATGTATATAGTTGAAGAGATATCATTAATAGTATCACTTCTGGTCGCAGGTACCGTACTAAATGGAATGATGCATATCCCTTACTCTTTGCAGTTAGCATCTGGATGGTCAAGCTTATCAGCCAAAAGCAACATAGCTCTTTTTTTTATTCTTGTTCCTAGTTTAATTATTGGCATAGATCTGTATGGAATGATCGCTGCACCATTTTTATGGTTGCTTACAAATTTTTTTTATGTTATTGTGATTATATCTATTATGCACAAGAAACTGTTAGTTACAGAAAAATGGTATTGGTATAAATATGATATTTTTTATATATTATTTGTATCGATTCTTTTAGGAGCTATATGCAGGGTTTGCATAGAGTTTACTCCAGATATGAATAAAATATTACTTTTACTTGAAATCTTAATTTCCTATATAATTATATTAGCAGGGGCGGTTTTTTCTGCAAGCAAGTATAGAGATAGAGTTTTAAAGATATTAAAAAGGGGCGTTTAGTGCCAAAGATCACCATAGGCTTAATGGTTTATAATGAAGAAAAAGATTTAGATGAAGCTATAAGATCTATATATGAACAAAATTTTGATGATATAGAGATACTTATAGGTAATAACGCTTCAACTGACAACTCTGCAAAAATCATAGAAAACTATGCAAAGAATGATCCCCGTATAAAGCATATACATAGAGAAAGAAATATAGGCGCACTGCAAAACTGGAATGATCTAGTAGACAGGGCAAAGGGTGAGTATTTTGTTTTAGCCGGTGGTCATGACAAGTGGTCTTTAAATTATCTAAAAAACCTAAGTAAAGAACTTGACGGAAATAAAAATGCAGTTTTAGCATTTGCCAGAACCCAATGGATCGATCACGACGGAAAGGATATAAAAAAAGCTACTACATTTATAGACACCTCCGGTTTGTCCCATATAGGAAAGTTTGCATCATTAATGTTCTCAAATCAGCACTACCTTATGGGATTAGCAAGAACAGCTGCTATGCGAGAAACAAGAAAACAACTCGAGATCCTCGGTTCCGGTGAAATCTTCTTACAAGAGTTGGCCCAAATGGGAGATTTTATACTTGTTGAAAATGAACGATGGTTTAGAAGGAAAGTGAGAGATATAGAAAATGGTGAAAACAAATTAGATCGATATAAGAGAATGTTGTTTTCTAATAGTTTTACGATATACCGATTTTTGTTCTTCCCGCATTTGCAAATGATGACTGTTTACTTTGGATTGCCATTTGTAATTAAAAACATATCATGGAAAACTAGAGTCCTTTTAATATCAACCTACCCATTAATTGTAGTAAAGTTGTTTCCCGGTGTCATTTTAGATGTAAAGTGGGGAGTAAAGAATATATTTAAGGCTATATTTCAATGAAGAACCACATCAAAGAGCTCTATAAAAGACTAAATGAGTTTATTATCTATAAAAATACACGACAAGTAAAGACAAGCGAGTTGAAATTTAAAATAGACACTATCAAAAAAGAAGATTATGCACCTGTCTTTTTTCTTTCAACCGGCAGGACAGGTACAGAATTTTTCACACGACTCCTAAACAACTCAGATAGGGTTAAAGTATTCCATTCGCCTTCGAGCTTATTGTGTAATGCGCAATCTGAATTGATCCAACAAGGTCATGTGGCTTATGAAATGTATAATAAGTTTGGATTTGATGATGAAAGAACAAATAAATTAGCATCTCAGCTGTTCATGGCTTCAAGAGAAGATCTGCTATACAAAACTTACTTACACGATAAAGTGTATGTTGAAACTAACAATAGAATAACATTTTTGGCTCCTGCTATTAAGTATATGTTGCCGAATGCAAAATTTGTACATCTGTACAGGCACCCTGGAGAGTTTGTAAGGTCAGGTGTAAGGCGAGGCTATTATCGATCAAACTCCATACATGAAACCGGCCGTTTAGCTCCTCTTGAAAAGTCTGATTATTTTAATAAGTGGTCAAGTTTTGATGATGTACAAAAAATTGCTTGGCTTTGGAATGAGACAAATAGTTTTATAGACAACTATTTACATACCTTGGACCAAAGTGACTATTGTCAATTTGACTTTAATGATCTGTCTGTAGAAAAAGTGCATCATTTACTAAACTTTTTAAACATAGATGACATCTCTAAAAAGACCATAAGCAGTTCCATTTCAAGACCGACCAATACACAAAGAACAGGTTCATTTCCAGAATATAAAGAGTGGAAAGAAGCTGATAAGACCAAGCTCAAAGATATATGTGGTGAGCTGAGCTTTAAATATGGATATGAGCTGTAATGATCACGATCTCTGTTGCTGATAATAATCTGAATGAACGAAAATACATTATTGATATCTTGTTTAATGAGTTCTTAGGCTTAGACTACCGGTTAGAGGTTGGTTCAATAGACTATGAGATAGTTTTAGAGAACGGCAATCAGTTAATTATAAAAGACGGTTTTTTTAGTAAGTCTCCTAAAGAGATGGCGTATCTAAACCTAGAAAACCTGCCGTCAAAAGTTGATTTTGTAAAAAATGATTTTACAGCAGAAGAAAATATCCCGGTTGTTTTTGGAACAGACAGCCTCGGCGTAGCTGACGACGGAATGACAACTATTACTTGCGGTATAGATATTTTTGCTTCTTCATTTTTTATGCTGACACGCTGGGAAGAGTATGTAAACCTCAATAGAGATAGTCACAACAGGTTTCCTGCTTATGAAAGTGTAGCTTACAAAAATAACTTTTTAGACAGGCCTGTTGTCAATGAGTATGTAGAGTTGCTTTGGAACATGCTTACGCGTTTAGGAGTCAATCAACAGAGAAAACTGAGAAGTTTTCAAACTGTTTTAACACATGACGTAGATATACCGTTAAAATACAGCAGTTTCATGAGTGGTTTTAAAGAGGTTCTCGGCGACGTTGTAAAAAGAAAGAACATACCTTTGGCAATGAAAAACCTAACAAAAAAGACAAAAGTATCATTATCATTGGAAACTGACCCGTTTGATACATTTGATTTCTTGATGAGTGTAAGTGAAAAGCTCGAGGTCAAAAGTCACTTTTTTTTCATGGGCAACGGGGTCACAAAGTTCGATAACGTATACAATAGCAATGACCCTTTTATTAAAAAACTAGTAGTAAAAATAAAAAAACGGGGTCACTTTATAGGAATCCATCCTACCTATAACGCCTACAACAATCAACAGCAATTTCGAAAAGAAAAAGAGGCACTGGAAAAAAACTTTGACACAGAAATTCTGTTTGGACGGGAACATTACTTGCGTTTTGAGGTACCTGCCACATGGCAAGTATGGGAAGACAACGGCATGCTTTGGGACAGTACTGTAGGCTTTGCTGACAAAGAAGGGTTTCGATGTGGAACATGTTATCCCTATAGTGTATTCAACATCCTATCACGAGAAAAGCTACAGTTAAAAGAGAGACCACTTATTGTTATGGAAGGGAATTTTACAACTTATCAAGATCATATAAAACCTGAAGAGATGGAACACAAAATAAACGTTCTTATAAATAAAGTCAAAAAGTATGACGGTGAATTTGTTTTTCTTTGGCACAACAGCAGTTTCAACACTCCACAATGGGAAAGATACCAATCTGTATATGAGAAAGTCTTAACATGAAAATACTATATCTAGCAGATCAGGATCTAGACAATGAGAGTGGTGTCAGTCAAAAGATCAGTATGCAATCTAAACAGTGGCTGGATGAAGGCCATCAGGTCATCATTTTGTCTCTTGAATCTTTGTCTTTCTTCTCAGTTGAAAAGCAGAGGCTCTCACCTGCATTAATAAGCCTTAAGCGAGCTGGCTGGAAGATATTTATACATCTTATATATAGTTCATGGAAACTAAAAAACAACTTGAAAGACCTGGATTTTGATCTAGTTTATATGCGATACCCTCTATACGCTCCAATTATAAAAGCTTCATAA
>JBFFKS010000099.1:0-5686 GCA_041555275.1 Xianfuyuplasma sp.
GAACCCGAATCCCAAGGTCTATGTTCTTGATGACCCTGGTTTACTAATCAACGTTAAGAATCAGATTCATTAGAAAAAATGAGAGAGGACCGAGAAACCGGTCCTTCATTTTGTTTTACCTTCTTCTTCTTACTAGACAGATATGTATTTACAGAAGGGTTTGATTTTACACATGGCTCTTTATTAGTATTTTTTGTATTGATTTTCACATTACTAAGATATTTCTTTGGTCAAAGTATCAGAACATATTTCCGCAAAAACAATATGAGGTGATTTTATGGACTTAACAGTAAAAGGGATAATCAAAGATTTTGGTTTCGAACTTATATGTGGGGACAAAGGACTTGATAATCCAGTCACTAAAGCACAAGTATCAAGGCCAGGTATCGAATTAGCTGGACTTTTTGACTTTTATGAAAGTGATCGTATTCAAGTACTTGGGAGTAAAGAAATTACTTTCTTCTGGTGGTTAAATGAACAAGATCAGGAGATTAGAGTAAATATGTTATTTGAGAAAAGACCCCCAATGTTTGTTATTTCTAAAAATATGGAGATTCCCCCAATCTTTATTAGAAAAGGGAATGATTATGGTATCCCTATTGTTAGGGCAAATCGTAATACAAGTGCATTAATTAGTAGATTATACTTATATTTAAGTGCTAAACTCGCAGAAAGACAAACACTGCATGGTACACTTGTAGATATTAGTGGGGTTGGTGTTTTAATTCGAGGTAAAAGTGGTCTAGGTAAGAGCGAAGTAGCACTTGAATTGGTACGAAGAGGACACCAATTAGTTGCGGATGACAGAGTAGATATTTATCAAAGAGAACTGGGAGTAGTGATTGGTGAAGCCCCTGAAATAACTAAGAAATATTTGGAAATACGAGGAATTGGAATTGTCAATATCGTAAAGCTCTTTGGAGCCAAAGCGTTTAAAGATAATAAAAAATTAATGTTGGTAATTGATCTAGAACCTTGGAATTCTGACAGTGATTATGATAGACTAGGTCTAGAAAATGAGACAGTCAAGTTTTTTGACACAAATGTAGCACATGTCAAAATTCCGATTTCAGAAGGTCGTAATGTTGCTTCATTAGTGGAAGCAGCAGCAGTAAACGCACGTCTAAAATATATGGGTGAAAATGCAGCTCAGGAATTTGCAGATTCACTAATGAAAGAACTTAAAAGAAAAAATGATGAAGAATAGAGGATGATTATTATGGTTCACACATTTGATCCAATTAACAATATACTATTGGATTTAGGATTTATAACATGGTATAAATACAGCTTTATGATTATGTTAGGTATCTTAACCGCATTTGGATTAGGAATTATAGAAGGTAAAAAATTAGGTATCGATAAGGAAAAAATAATTGATGGGGTATTGATTATTGTGCCATTATCAATTGTTGGAACAAGACTATGGTATGTATTATTTGAATGGGATCAATACCAATGGGATATTATGAAAATTATTAATATCACTGATGGGGGATTGGCAATACATGGTGGTTTCATTACCGCTTTTGTTAGTGCATATTTTTTCACTAAAATTAAGAAAATTAATATGTTTGCTGCATTTGATATAATGGCACCTGGATTCTTAATTGCTCAAGCACTAGGTAGATGGGGTAACTTCTTCAATCAAGAAGCTCACGGTGGTGTTATTGGTGGAGTTACAGACGGTGTAGAAAATTTAGATTTAGATGCACAACGTGAGTTCTTAACAGGTACATTACATCTTCCAAAATTCATCACTAATAATATGTATTTATACGGACCAGATGGTCTCAATTACTATCACCCAACATTCCTATATGAGAGTATATGGAACGTAACAGGGTTTGTAATTATGTTAATTTTAAGAAGAACAAAACTTCTTAAACTAGGAGACTTATTGGCTGTTTATTTAGTATGGTATAGTGTAGGACGATTCTTTATAGAAGCTATGAGAACAGACAGTTTATATGTGGGCGATACAGGTCTTAGAACTGCACAAATAATTTCAATACTAATGATTATTGGGGGACTAGCATATTTCTTTGTTAATCGTTATGTGTTTAAAACAAAATATTATCATGAAGTACTTGAAGAAGTACGTTTGAGCAAACAAGTTGAAACTGTAATTGAATAGTTTTATAATTAATAATCGAGAGGTGAATACTATGGAAAAATATGATGTAATTATTATCGGTGCTGGTCCTGGTGGGATGACAGCAGCAATCTATACACAAAGATCCAATTTAAAAACAATGATGCTTGAAAAAGGTGCTCCTGGTGGGAAAATGATGTCTACTTGGGAAGTTGAAAACTATACTGGTTTTGGAAAAGTAACTGGATTCGAATTAAGTGAAAAGATGTTTAATCATACCCAAGAGTTAGGTGTTGAATATCGCTATGGTGATGTTGTGAACATTGTTGATAAAGGTAAGGTAAAAGAAATACATACTGCTAGTGGAGAAGTATTTGAAACAGGTGCTATTATTATTGCAACGGGTACAGATCCTAGAAGTACTGGTGCCCCTGGTGAAAGCAAACTTAGTGGACGCGGTGTAAGCTGGTGTGCCATATGTGATGGTGCTTTCTTCAAAGATATGGATATTGCTGTAATTGGTGGTGGAAATAGCGCTATTGAAGAAGCTATATTTTTAACCAAAACGGTAAAACATATTACAGTTATTAACATTTTACCAACATTACAAGCAGATGCCAAAGCAGTAGATGAAGCAAAAGAAACTGGTAAAATGGACTTTATGCTAGGATACGAGGTTTTATCATTTAATGGTGATAATAATCTAGAAAGCATTACGGTAAGAAATGTTGAAACAAAAGAGGAATCAGAACTTAAAGTAGAAGGTGCATTCGTCTTTATTGGTGCAATTCCAGTATCTTCATTCGCAAAAGATTTAAATATCACTAACAAGTGGGGATACTTTGAAGTAAATGCCAAAATGGAAACAAAAATTCCTGGAATTTACGCAATCGGAGATGTAATTGAAAAAGACTTACGCCAAATTATAACTGCAGCGAGTGATGGAAGTATTGCAGCTATTGAAGTTGCCAAATATTTAGAAAAATCAAATAAAATATAAAGAATAGGATATTCACCTATTCTTTTTTTACTAAAAATGCTATAATTAGTTATCATTTTAAAGGACTGATATTATGAGTTTTGCATCGGATACAAAAAGTGAATTATTAAGTGTTAAGGCGGATAACTGTTGTAGGTTAGCAGAATTATCAGCTCTTTTGCGATTGAATGGAAATGTCAATCTGTCTAGCAAAGGATTACGCGTTGAATTTCACACAACAAATATCGGAATTGCTCGAAAAGTTATTAAAAGTGTAAAAGAATTTTATAAGGTAGAAGTCGAAATTGTATCAAAAAAGCAAATGAAACTTAATAAACATGATATATACATTATTATTATAAATACAAAAGCAAATGAAATAATAAATGAGTTATCACTTATGCACCCACAGGAGAACATTCTTGAAGAGCCATTATTAGTTAAGGAATGTTGTCAAAGAGCTTACTTAAGAGGTGCATTTCTGGCAAGTGGTTCTATCAATTCGCCACAGAGTAGTAGTTACCACCTTGAAATTTCAACAACTGATGAAAATAGTGCAGTTGCAATTGCTGATTTATTAAACAAATATCATTTAAATGCAAAGTCCATAAGACGAAAAAAAGGATTTATTGCTTATATCAAAGAATCGGAAAAAATCGCTGATTTTTTACGTGTTGTAGGAGCGATTAGTGCATTATTTGTATATGAGGATGAACGTATTAAAAGAGACTTTGTTAATTCAATCACTAGAGTTATGAATATGGATATCGCCAACCAAAATAAAACCTTGGAAGCGGCGAATAAACAACTAAGAGCTATAAGTATATTAGAAAACATGATTGATATATCTAAAATTCCAAAAAGTATGAAGGAGGCGATTATATTGAGAAAACAATATCCCGAATCTTCACTAAAAGAATTGTCAGAATTCAGTTATGATCTCTTTAACAAATCCATCTCTAAGTCAGCCTTAAATCACCGTTTTAGGAACATGCAAGAACTCGCAGATTCAATATTGGAGAACCTAAATGACTAAAGCAATTGGGATAGATATTGTTGAATTAGAAGAGATTAAAGAGAGATTAAGTGATCGATTTGTCCATAGGATTTTATCTGACAAAGAATTAGAAAAATACCATAAGATTACCAATACAGAGCGTAGAATAGCATTCTTATCTGGAAGGTTTGCTGCAAAAGAAGCGTATACCAAAGTATACAAATTATTTGAAGAATCCTTAAACTTCAAAGATGTTGAGATATTGAATGATGAAACTGGGGCACCTTATATCGTGTCGAAATATAAACCAGAAGATAAAGTGCTAATTAGCATTTCTCATTCCCGTAATTTTGCAATTGCGATTTGCACATTAGAGAAGTAAAACGGTAGATTCTACCGTTTTTCTTTGTTACAATTGTATTACATTAGGATAAACTTGTATTATATATATATTACTTGCATAATTCTCGTAATTCTTATAAAATAAATTAGGCTAGGAGTGATTTTAAATGTCAAAATTTAGTAAAAGTTTTAAAGGTAAAAAAGGACAGGATAAATTTTTAACAATACTAATTGCAGGATTTGCGGTTGTTTTTGTTGGAATCATCGCTACTCTTATCATTTATAACATCGTAAATGCACCTGTAACATATAATTCTTTTGATAAAGTAAATAGTTATACTGAATTTACACAAATGGAAGAGGACGAATATTTAGTGTACTGGTATGGTGACAATTGTAGTTATTGTATCGAAATCAAAGCAGATGTCTTATCATTTGCTACGGATAATAATCGAGGAATTAAAATGTACTTTGCTGAATCAAGCGAGACAGATGGTAATTGGCAATCAATCATCGATCCAGATGATGGATCTGCAATAACGGGTACACCATCGTTAATTACTGTTAAAAACGGTATTATCGTTGATATCGCAAAAGGTAAAGTAGAAGTAATAGCAGTATTAGATGCAATAAATAACAATACATTTAACGACTTAAACTAGCCTACTTATAGGCTTTTTTAATCAAATAGGAGGGCAATATGGAAATTAATGCAGAATTGGTAAATGAAATAGCTGGGAAGCTACAAATTACCAGAAAACAAATTGAAACAGTATTACTTCTATTAGACGAAGGAAATACTGTACCTTTCATCGCACGTTATCGTAAAGAGCAAACGGGTACTTTAGATGAAGAGCAAATAAGGGATATTAACAAAGAATATGAGTATAAAGTAAACTTACTAAAACGTAAAGAAGATGTAATCCGTTTAATAGACGAAAAAGGAATGTTAACTGAGGAAATAAATAATGATATCTTAAAAGCTGAGAAATTAGTTGATATTGAAGATATTTATAGACCTTTCAAAGAGAAAAAGAAAACAAAAGCTACAATTGCAGTTAAACAAGGCTTAAAACCACTTGCTGAGTATATCAATTCATATCCTACAGAAGGTAATTTAGAAGAAGAAGCAAAAAAATACATTACTGAAGAAGTAGAAACGGTTGAACAAGCAATTGAGGGTGCTTTATTTATTATCGCAGAAGATATAAGTGATTCTCCTGATTATCGTAAATGGATTAGAGATTATAGTTTTAAAAACGGTATTTTACAA
>JBFFKS010000100.1:0-5677 GCA_041555275.1 Xianfuyuplasma sp.
AGCTTTTGGTGCAGCTTTTGGTGCAGCTTTTTTTACTTGTGGAGTTGCTTCGCCAGCAAGACCTTTTTTAGCTACTTCAACGATTTGTGTAAATGCTGGTTGGTCATTTACAGCAATATCTGCTAACATCTTACGATTAATTTCAACTCCAGCTTTTGATAAACCATTAATCAATTTTGAGTATGACATTCCATTAATTCTAGCAGCAGCATTGATTCTAGTAATCCATAATTTTCTGAAGTTTCTTTTTCTTTGTTTTCTATCTCTATATGCGTAAGCAAGTGATTTCATTACCTGCTCATTAGCTGTTCTGTATAATAAGTGTTTACTTCCAAAATATCCTTTGGCAAGTTTTAATATTTTTTTACGTCTTTTTCTAGCGACATTTCCGCCTTTTACTCTTGGCATTGTTAATTCCTCCTAATATATTACTTAATTTGATCTAATTGTTGTTTGATTCTTTTGATATCACTTGAGCTTACAAAGTTTGGTTGTCTATTTCTTCTGATAGATGCTGTACTTTTTGCACCTTTTAAATGTCCTCTTTGTGAATGTGATACTTTAATTTTTCCTGTTCCTGTTTTTTTAACTCTTTTTGCAGTACCAGAATGAGTTCTCATTTTAGGCATTTCTTATTCACTCCTTATTTATCTTTTTTTGGCGTTAATGTCATCTGCATATTACGCCCATCTAGTTTTGGCTGACTTTCGACAGTAGCAAGATCTTCAACTTCTTTTGCAAAGTTCATCATTACTTCGCGACCGCGATTAGTATATGCCATTTCACGTCCTCTAAATCTGATAGAAATCTTAAGTTTATCGCCATTTTCTAAAAATTTACGTCCATTTTTTAACTTCGTATTGAAGTCTCCAATGTCAATTTTTGGTGATAGTCTAAGTTCTTTTAACGTTGTGATGTGTTGGTTTTTACGAGCTTCACGTTGTTTACGTTGTTGTTCGTACTTAAATTTGTTATAATCCATGAATTTAGCAACAGGTGGTTTTGCACCTGGAGCTACTAGTACTAAGTCTAGATTCTTTTCAAAAGCCATATCCAATGCACGATTTGTTGGTATTACGCCAATTTTATCTCCTGTATCTGTAATTACCATTACTTCTCTTGCACGAATTCCTTCATTGATTATACCGTCATCTTTATTTTTCGCTGGCATTTGTTGACTGTATCGGTTTATAGTTACACCTCCATTTATTTTTATTTGTGGAAAGCATATAAAAAGTGTGCGTACATAACGTACCCACACTAAAATTTTATTTTTAGTTTGTAGCGTCTACCTATCGACTTAATCAATCAGGTGAGAGTGGGTACTCTTCTTTCCACTTATTCTTTATTGCATTACCTATTATAACATGTTCCCTTTGCTTGTCAACTAATTAATCATCATTTTTAGGTGAGATATAGTTTTTAGCGTAATCTTCTTTATTAATTTGTCTATTTCTAGCAATCGCAAAGGCTCCTTCAGGTACATTTTTTGTTACCGTACTTCCTGCAGCGATAAACACTCTACTACCTACTTTAACTGGTGCTACTAGATTTGTATTACATCCGATGAATACATCGTCTCCAATAACTGTTTGATGTTTTGATACACCATCATAGTTTACAGTAATACTACCACATCCGAAGTTAACATTTGATCCAGTAATTGCATCTCCTATATATGCCAAATGCGCTGCTTTTGTTCCATCGCCTGTTGTTGAGTTTTTAACTTCAACAAAGTTACCAATACGATTGTTTGGTCCAATTACTGCGTGATTACGAAGATGAGCGAATGGTCCTACTAATGTATCTGACATGATTTCACTATCAAATATTAAACTATGTTTTACTTTTACATTATTATGGATAATTGATGAGTGAATTTCTGAATTTGGTCCAACTTTTGAACCACTCATAATGACACTTTCTCCAGTAATATAAGTGTTTGGATAGATGGTAACGCCACCTTCAATACGTACATTATGACCTATCGTTACAGTTTCAGGGTTGATAATACTTACTCCGTTAACCATATGACCTTTATTAATACTATCTCGTAATAACTTTTCAGCTATACTTACAGAGTATAAGTCATTAACACCCATAACTTTTTCACTGTCCCATAGATCAAATGCATCTACACGGTAATGTGGTTTCATAATAGCTACGATATCTGTTAAGTAATATTCACCTTTACGTTTGTTTTTCTTTATTTTATCTACCGCATCAAATAATAGTTCATTATTAACGATATATATACCTGTATTTACTTCCTTGATTTTTTTCTGTTCAAGAGTACAATCATTGTGTTCAACAATTGATTCAATATTGTTGTATTCATTCCTAATAATACGCCCATATCCTTTTGGATTATCATAATGAGTCGTTACTACTGTTAAATCATTATCTTTATCACAATGATACTCTATGACTTTATTAATTACTTTATAATCCACTAAAGGCATATCCCCAAGCATAATTATTGTGTGCCCTTTTTTGTCCTTCATTAGTTCTTTTGTAGCAAGTACAGCATGTCCTGTTCCTAACTGCTTTTCTTGTACCACATAAGATACTTCATCGCCAAGTAAATTCATTAGAACTTCTTTTTGATGTCCTACAACCATTGTTGTTTCATCAATGACACTTTGTTGAATGTTTTCATAAATATATTCAATCATTGGTTTTTTTAGGATTGGGTATGCACATTTTGGTAATTCTGTTTTCATTCTTGTACCTTTACCTGCAGCTAAAACAATCGCATAATTTTTCATTTAAACTTCCTCCTTAACGGTGTTGATCATTGATACTATTTTATTCATATGTAAATCTAACTGTTCTTGTGTTTCACAGCTTAATGTGACTCTTACTAGGGGTTCAGTACCACTTGCACGTACCAAAACCTTTCCATTATCTCCCAAGATGTTTTTTACTTCCCTCACAACTGTAATGACTCTTTCATCCTCTAGAATTTCTTTATTAAATGTACGGATATTAAACATTTCTTGAGGCCACATGTTAATTTCATTTGTCAAGTCCTTAAGTGTTTTACCTGTATCGCTTAAAATCTTTGTTAGATAGGCTCCAACTAATAATCCATCACCTGTATTGAGAAAATCTCTTAAGATGATATGACCACTGTTTTCGCCACCAATACTATAACCATTTTCATTCATTTCTTCTAATACATATTTATCTCCGACATCTGTTAGGACAACTGTGATTCCTTTTCTTTCAAATGCTTTTATAATTCCTAAATTACTCATTTTAGTTAAAACGACTGTATTTTTTTTCAGTAATCCTAACTCTTTTAAATAGTTCGCGATGATATAAATAATTTTGTCACCATCAATAATTTCTAAATCTCTATCAATCACTAAAACTCTATCACCATCACCATCAAAACTTAATCCAATATCTAATTTTTTCTCTTTAACCAGTGAGATAATACTTTCAAGATGTGTACTTCCTACACCTTCGTTTATATTTTTCCCATCAGGTTCGTTTCCTATTTGGTAATATTCTTGACATAATTCGCGAATAATACCTAAACTAATTAAGTAGTTTGCACCATTTGCGCTGTCAAAACCTATTTTAAGATCCGTTTCATATAAATCGAGTGATTCAATTAAGTCTAGATATAAATCTAGTACTTCTTCTCCACTATATATTTCTCCTACTTTAGTAATATTAAATTTCTCATTACTATCAATGAAGTTTTCAATCAATAACTCTTCTTCTAACAGTAATTTGTTTCCTCGATTAAACACCTTGATTCCATTATCTGTATATGGATTGTGTGATGCAGTAATCATAACTCCAGCAATCCCTTTTTGCTTAGAATAATGACTAATTAGTGGTGTACTAACTACACCTGCAATCATAACATTAATTCCCATACTTTGTGCGCCACTAACGACACTATACATTAATTCACTACTCGATTCTCTAGTATCCATCCCAATCACTAGACGATCAATTTTTAGTACAGATTTTAGGCTTTGTCCGACTTTAAACGCCGTTGCATTTGTCAATTCTATACCATAGCGCCCTCGTATCCCATCTGTTCCAAAATATTTTGCCATATGTTCTTCCTCCATCCGTATATTTGTAACATTAAATTATATCATAAAATCGCCATTAAATAAAACGAAAAGTTAGGATTATATCCTAACTTTTAATTACTCTACTGTAACGCTTTTCGCTAAGTTACGCGGTTTATCAATATCATAGCCGCGATGTAAAGCAGCGTAATATGCGATAAATTGTGCTGGGATAACAGTTAATAAAGGACTAAATAATTCATATACGTCATCCACCACTATTTGATCTTCTTTGTCATGGACACCACGTGTTGAAATTACCAATGTTTTTGCCCCACGACTTTTTACTTCATTTAAGTTGCTTCGTGTATTTTTATTGATGCTTCTTTGTGAAATAATCGCAATAACAGGAGTGTTTTGTTCTATTAAAGCAATGGTTCCGTGTTTTAATTCTCCTGCAGCAAATCCTTCTGTTTGGATATATGAAATTTCTTTCAATTTTAAACTAGCTTCTAAACATGCATAATAATCTAATCCACGTCCAATATAGAAACAGTTTCTTTTTGTTAAGTATTCCTCTACGAGTTTTTCAATATAGTCACGACGATCAATCACATTTTCAATCGAGATTGCTAATTTACTCAGTTCTTTTCTAAGATTGATTGTCTTATCACTTAGTGAAAAAGCTAAAATTGAAAGAATCGCAATTTGAGCTGTATAAGCTTTGGTGCTTGCTACTGCAATTTCTGGCCCAGCATGAATTTCAACGAAATGATCTGCTTCTCTAGCTAGAGTACTTGTTTTAACATTCGTAATCGTTAAGGAGCGGAATCCTTTCGCTTTAATATTTACTAGTACCGCTCGAAGATCTGCAGTTTCTCCACTTTGTGAAATAAAAATGAATAACGGTTTTTTTGACAACATAGGCATGTTGTATGCAAACTCACTTGCGATGTGTACTTCTGTAGGTATTTTTGCCATTTTCTCAAATAACTGTTTTCCGATAAAACCAGCATTCATACTTGTTCCAGCTGCAATAATATATAAACGATCACTATCTGAAATAGCTTTTTTAATGTTTCCATTTACTGTAACGTCATTACCATCAAAGTACTCAGCAATAATTTTTCTTAACACTGCTGGTTGTTCATTTATCTCTTTTAACATGAAATGTGAAAATTCATCTTTTTCAATATCAAAATAATCAACATCAATAGTTTTCACTTCATGCTCTATTGTTTTACCGATAATATCCTTAATAATATATGTAGCTCCATCAATTTCTACAAATGATTTATCAACCAAAGGAACATACTGTTTTGAATAACCTACACAAGCCATAACATCACTAGCAACGATGATTCCATCATCATTTAAGCCAAGTAATAAAGGGCTTTTGTTTTTCGCAGCATATAATTTATGTGGATTCTCTCTATCAATAATAGCGAGTGCGTATGATCCTTCTAATAAACTCATTGTTTTTCTTATAGATTCACTGACACTCATTACCAAACTATATTTCTCGATTAAATGAGCAATAACCTCAGTATCGGTATCACTCTCAAATGTGCTTTCATGTAATTCATGTACTTTCAGTTCTTTATAATTGTCAATAACACCATTATGGACAATAAAAAAGC
>JBFFKS010000101.1:0-5641 GCA_041555275.1 Xianfuyuplasma sp.
CTTTCGAATCTTCAGGACTTGTTGTCCTTGAAGATGTTGCAGTTACATATTTAGAGGAATATACTTTACCTCTTTTAACAGTTGAGGGATATGATTTCTTGGGGTGGTTAGACGAAGATGGAAGTTTAATTAACGCAGATACATTTACCATGCCAGCAAGTGATTATACCTTGTTTCCGTCTTTTAAAAAGCAAACAGTTGAGGGTGAGTATGTAATTGCACTTATCACAGATATTGGATCAATAGATGATGAGTCGTATAATCAAATGGTTTGGGAAGGTATACAACGATTTGGAGAAGAGTTTAATTACTCATACAAGTATTATAAACCCCTTGAGCAAAATACCGAAGCCTATATAAATGCAATTAATTTAGCAGTAGAAGAAGGCGCAGAAATTGTTATAATGCCTAATTGGTTTTTCGAAAATGCTGCATATATAGCCCAATATCAGTATCCGAATATTCACTTTTTACTACTTGATGGTGTACCACATAACATAGTCGATTGGAATAACATGCAAACAATTGATGGAAAAGAAGTTGCATACTCTTCGGAGGATAACACGGTTTCTGCATTGTTTATTGAAGCAGAAGCAGGATTCCTTGCAGGATATGCTGCAGTAAAAGATGGATTTACTGAACTAGGATTCATTGGAGGTATGCCAGTACCAGCTGTTGTGAAATACGGATCCGGATTTATTCAAGGAGCAAATTACGCAGCAACTGAAATGGGATTAGCTAATGATGCAATCACAATAAATTATATGTATGCAGGAGCATTTTGGGCAAATGCTAATACACAAGCAACCGCTCAATCATGGTATCAAGATGGAACTGAAGTAATATTTGCAGTAGCAGGTGGAGCTGGATCATCTATTATGGCAGCTGCAGCAATAGAGGATGGTAAAGTAATAGGCGTTGATGTAGACCAAAGCGGTTACTCAGATACGATTATCACCTCAGCCATAAAGAGATTAGATAATGTAGTTTATAATACTTTGCGACAACATTTTGATGGGACATTTATAGGAGGAAACTTCGGATTTGGAGCATATGATAATGCAGTTGGACTACCACAAGATTTTTCTAGATTTGATACATTCAATGAAACGATGTATAATCAAATATTTGATAAATTAGAAGATGGTACAATTTGGGTAGATTCTGAATCGGGTTATTCAAACGATGATTTTATTGATACTTACGATAAAGTTTTATTGGTTAAAAGTAATTAAAAACAGCTCAATTGAGCTGTTTTCTTTTTATAATATTTTATTGATCTTATTTTGAACATCATGCTTGAATTTATCAATGTGATTACTAATAAACTCAATAACGTCTAAATCATCATTTTCAATTAAAGGTGTTAAATCCATTGCGTAGTTCACTGCGTTTGTTTCATCTACTGTATGAGAGGAACTGAATGTAGCGTTTGCGAGTCTTCTTCCCATTGTTGCTAAATCATAGCGTTTGCCACCTATGATTTGTGATTCAAATACATTTACTAGTGCATGTGCTAATTCTGGATCTTCTGAAACATCCATAATCACTTTATCATTATCATATAACCAATCTAAATCTCGCCATACTTCACAACCCAATAGTGTTTTAGGACGATCTTTCTTATCGAGTAATCGAATTGCTTTTATAACCTTTGTTACGACACCAATATGTGTATCATGTTTATCAGCAAGGTTATGAGTGTATAGAATTTCAGGGTTAGACGTTTTAATTAATTCAGCTAATTCATTAATTATTTCATTGTTTTTTGGATTTTTTGTCTCAATACTAAGATAATCTAGCAGGACCAAGGCCCCAAATTCACCAATTTTTGCTGCTTTTATTTGCTCTTCACGACGGACTTGAATCATTTCATCATTTGTATAATCTTTATATTTGTTATCCCTAGCACTCCCTGATCCGTTTGTTACTACGACACCTGTGAAGAACTTATTATCCTTTTGATAGCACTTAATAATTCCTTCATAAGACATAATTTCAAGGTCGTCTTGATGAGCACCTATTGCCATATGTGTGGTTCTTTTTAATGCTTCATCTATTGGTTTACTATCAGGAATAATAAACGCAGCTGTGGGTTTATTTAATTTCATAATAATACCTTCTTTCTATAGTTTAGGCAAGCTAGCCGCAGCGATACTTTGTCCAACTCGTCTACTTTTTTCATCAGGTAAAGCCAACTTCATTTTAGCATATAAATTGGGAAATTCCGACTCTAAAACCCGATTTGCATAATCAATTATCAGAGGTCCACCTTTACCTGAGGTAACTCTACCTAATATTAGTAAATGTTTTATATCATAGAATTCCGCATAATATGCAATTGAATATCCTAAGTAAATACCAATTGTTTTAAATATTTCATATGCCCTTTGATCATTTTCCTCATGTAATTCTTGAACTATTTTTAGTTTTTCGGCAGGAGACAAGGATTTATCTAATTCTATACCTGCAGCTTCAGCAAGTTTAATTACTGAATCTTGACTAAAATATTTACATCCGACCCCATAATCCAAAGACCACTCATCAACAATTGAATCTTTATTATAATCCACAGGACAAAAAGCAAGTTCATTAAGCCATCCTGTAATATTGCCATCTTTATCTACATATCCTGCAGCTTCACTTGTACCCATGGCGATTCCTAGAATCTTATTAGAATCTAAACTCATGGCGCCAGCTAAAGCTGTTACATCACCATCATTAGCTATTTCAATGGGGATATCTCCCATTTCATGAGCGATATCAATA
This sequence comes from Xianfuyuplasma sp., assembly GCA_041555275.1. Taxonomy (GTDB): domain Bacteria; phylum Bacillota_I; class Bacilli_A; order Izemoplasmatales; family Izemoplasmataceae; genus Xianfuyuplasma. Next base: position 2,770 of record JBFFKS010000101.1, read on the forward strand.
AACATATTTCTTACTTTCTTGTCAAAGTCTTCTTGTTCTACTTTGATAAACAAAGAAGCAGCGGCCACTTGTTTATCAATATAGATACCAGCAGCACTTACCCCTATCGCATCAACTCGTGGCATTTTAGATGCTGCTGTTTTTATTGAATCTAAGATTCCTTGATAATGATAATTAGGATCTGCCTGTAATTTTGGATGCCAGACAACTTCTTCACTGTATATGGCTTTACCATTTACAACAGCACTCACCTTACGATCACTTCCACCCGCATCAAAACCAATACGACAACCGTCCAAGTGTCTACCCATTGGTGTGGATTCTTCATTTGTTTCTGGAACATCAGTTAAATCAACGATTTCAACTGTGAAGTCCTGTTGATAGATATTGCTCATAAATTCACGATCAAATTCACGAAGGTTATCTTTTTGATAGGCTTCTTTTAGTTTCATTCCTAATTTTTTAGGACCACCATATATAACTTTCCATCCACCTTTTAACCAAATAAGTGTTTTCACAAGTCTTTCAATATATCTGAAGTTCGCATCAAATTGATTTTCTACGTCATTAAAAACGTAAGTTTCTAAGGTGGCGATTTGACCTTTACTACGTTCAATTGCAATTTTAACCAACTCAGGATTTAGAGAATATGATACAGCTTTTTTGTAAGCATTGTTTCCTAGTATTATTGGAACAAAATCAGGATCTAACACTAAACTGTATTTGGGTTTTTGATTAAATTCAAATGTACTCATTTATATTCACCTCGAAATAGTAATTTCGTTCAAATTATAACACTAAAAAAAACCACATACAATTGGTGACAGCATTTTTGCGAGTATAGATAAAAATTTTCAAAAAGAAAGACTATCGTGAAATAGTCTTTTTTTATTCTATTTGTTTACTACTTCATCATATATTATTTCCACAACTTCAATATCATTTATTGTGAAAGTAACAGAGACAGTAATAGAATATGATGATGTATTTATAAAGCTACCACCAACAGTGAATGATGTTCCAAAGTTACTTTCATCAAGAATACTAGATCCTGTATCTAAATCAATTACTTCTACTATGATTTTATTGATTTCATATTCGTTATTGTCGTGCAATGTATAAGAAACTTGAATACTTCCATTGTCATCTGTATGAGTTACATCATAATCTACTAAATTCTCAAATAAATGTCCGATGAACTTATAGTTGCTATACCAGTTATCAGTTCTAATATAGTCGACATCAACTTCTATACCAGACTCGATTGATTCATAATCATCATTTAACATATTTAGGACACCTGATGACATAATATAGGTACCATTTGGAAGGACTGTTGTATCAACAATAAATCCACCTCCAGAACTATCCTCGCCAATAATAAGACCTAGATTCATGTCTTTTACAAGTGATGCGAATAGGTTCGCCCCACTGTAAGAAACATTGGATGTTATAACAAAAATATCATTAGAAACAGCTGTGTTTTCTTGTGTGTAAAATGTTTGAGTAACTAGTTCATTACTCAAAGAATTTCTGATTGAGAGTTCTATATTCTCATCTGTTAGAAACGAAACCAGTTCAATAACACCTAATAAGAATCCTCCAGTATTGCATGATACATCAATTATTAAGTCTTTATTAGGATCTAATCCTTGTAGAGATTCTTTGATTACAGCACTTGTTTCCTCTGTGAAATATATGAGATTCATTAAGTAATATTCTTCATATTCCTCAAACGTAATTGCTTCTTCATATTGGTAACATTCATATTGTATGTAAGCATCAATTATTTTTTCCTCGCGTTCTCCATATTCTCCGCTGAATAATAAATCGAGATCCGGAATATCAGTCCCATAGTAGATAACATCTGAATGCAGGTCATCTAAAGAACTAATGAACTTAAAGATAGAATCAACAATTTTGAAGTCGGGAGTAAGAATGGAAAAGTTATAATCATCTAAATATTCAATGAAAGAGGATACGTTTCTTTCTCCTTTTAATCCATAGAAATAGTCAAAGTATAATGCTAAGTAGTTCTCTGTATGTTTTCCCAAAGCCAATGTGTACTGAGGTAACTCTACAAACTCATCTTCAAATACTTCATATAGATCAAGGGATTCATCAATGAGAAATATGTTTGTATTTTCAAAGAAAACATCATAATATTCTCCTACTAATAATAGACTGGCTAAAAAAGTTGGAATATAATATTTATGTCAAACCAGATGACATAGTTATCGTACATTAACCGAAGGGAGGTTCGTTATCACATGTCCGGTATAAAAAGCTATAGATCGACAAGCGCCCTGATGGTTTTACTCCTGATAGCTCCCGCTGCTTCTTTTGCTCGCGACAACAGCTTGACAGGTGGACTGAGTGTTGGCCTTGATTACTACGACCGGAGTGGTGGTGATACGGATGATGATTATGAGCGTATCGTGCTTACGCCCATGGTACTTTTCAGAAGCCTCAGCGAGAGGGATACTTTTGAACTGCGCGCATCTCCTGGCATCAGATATGATTTGGAGGATTCCGAGACTGACTGGGACAGCAATCTACGGGTCGTGGCAGATCGTTTCATGGCTCGAACCTGGCAGTTGGGGATCTCAAATCATCTGTTGAGAAGTGACTATCAAGACACGGAAGGCGGTATCTTCTATGATCCAACAATTCCACCCTCAGAGGTTGTGCCGCCAACAGATCCGCAGCTTTCCAGCGATCGTGGAAGGCGTCGCTACTGGCGTAACACAACCGATCTTTTCTCGAATCATTTCTACCGCGAGGGCAGTTTAATACGACTAGGCGCAAACTATATTGCTCTGAGGAATGATGATAACGATGTTGCCGGCGATGAAGACTATGACAGGTATGC
>JBFFKS010000102.1:0-5563 GCA_041555275.1 Xianfuyuplasma sp.
GTAAGTGAGGAGGTGCCTTAATGAAAAAACTATTTCTTGTATTCCTAATGACAATTTTACTCACTGGTTGTGGGCTTTTTGACAGAGGAAATTACGAAAAAGACCGTTCCGGTTTTGTAATTGAAGGAAATCTAATAGTAAACTACCATACCAACTCAGTTGGTGAAATAGACATTTTTATGATTGATCAAATAATGACTTATTTTGAGGCACTAGAATACGCAAATTTTGATAGCACCACACTTTCAAATCATATAACCTTAAAATCGTATGTAACACCTTTAGAACTAGAAAACTGTGAGGTGGAAACAACATTAACAATTCCAAAATTTTTCCGTATTGGTGATAAGTCATATTTCTATAATATGAGAGACAACGGATATTGTACTTATGATGAGTATATCTTCCATGAAGATGGAAACACAGATGAAATCCTTTATAATGTAGAGGAAATAACACCTATTGAAAAACAAAACATTATACGATTTAAGAATGTTGATTTTACCATTAATACATTTGACAGTATTCTATTTATCGAAAATATATATTATGATAGTGTTCAAGACATTTGGGTAAAAGAAATTGTCGAAGCATTACCTATGTCTTTTACACAAGCAGGAAATAGTACAGACGATCTATCAGATATTTTAGAAGAAATCAAAATATTAGAAAATTATGTTTTAGTAAATCAATCAGTAAATCTACTGAAACTAAAAGAAAATTATCGTGATGAAGACGTCAATAATATCTGGCATGAAGATACAATTGAAGCTCTTGGTAGAGATCATGAAGTCATTAAAAGTGTCCGAATAAAAAACACACAAGAAATCCTTGATATTATCAATGATACATTGAGTAGATTGGGGATGTTCCAATGATGAAAATTATAAAAATATTGATTATAATAAACTTTATTGTTTTACTTACTGGATGTGGTAGTAGCACGACTGTAAATAATTTTGCACCTCGTAAAGATGCTACATATTTTAGTAACGATGGATTAATTAGTGTTGAATATAAAACAGATAGTGATGGAAAATTGATTGAAATCAATATTGATAGACTACTAACAATTGAAGAGATGATTTACTTAAATCCTAATATTAATTACGATTATGAATTAGAAGGATTTACAGAAGATATTTTTACTACTCCAAGATTCTCTTGTACAAATTATAACGGGATGAAAATTCCAATCAACATTGAAATTGGAAATACAAGGTACAAATATGACGATACCAGATGTCAGTACCGTGTTGTTGATAACTATAATGAGTATAAATCAGGATTTAGCGCTAGCTTTACTTATGATTTAGATGAAACAATCAAAGAATCCAAAAATACAAAAATAAGCATTATCATATATAATCCAGCTGAACTTGTGTCCTTTATCGAAATCTATGAATTACAAAATACAGTAGAAGGATTAGGAGTATATAGTATAATTATTAACAGTGATCGAAATGGATTTGATAGTGAATTAGTAAATTATTACAGAGATATGAGTATCTATGAACAACTATATTTAAAACATCAAGAAAACGATGCCGCAATGAGTGAAATAAAAGGTGTGAGTACCGATATTAATCTTGCAGATCTTGCAAATTTAACAGAATCCATACCTCTTATAGATGATTTCATCGAAATATATGCGATAGAAATCCAAGCCATTGAGGAATTGCAAGATGAAATAGGTGTTAATTTCTCTGATGATGAAGAAACAAATGATGATGAAAGTCCTGTAGAGGAGAACTAGGAGGTCGTATGTCAATAGAAATCAGAAAAATGGATTTAAGTGATATTTCTTACGTCTACAATGAAGAATTAAAAATATTTGGAAAAAGTTTAGGTGAGAAAACACTTTATAATGAGATAATATATAATAAAATGTCAAGATACTTCATAGCATTAGTTGATGGAAGAAGAGCGGGATACGTTGGTAGTTGGCTCACGATTCCCAACGCTGAAATTCTAAACCTATTTGTTTCAGAAAAGTATAGAGGACTTGGAATAGGTAAAAAATTAATGGCAGAAGTACTTGCGGTTTGTAATGAAAATGAAATTAAAATGCTCACATTAGAAGTAAGAAAAAGTAATGATTATGCAATAAAGATGTATCAAGGTCTAGGATTTAAAACAAGTAGTATTAGAAAAAAATACTATGCAGATGGAGAAGATGCATTACTAATGTTATTAGATATAGGAGTGATGAAATGATAGTATTAAGTGTTGAAAGTAGTTGTGATGAAACAAGTGTAAGTATCATAAAAGATGGAATCGATATATTGAGTAATGTCGTTCTAAGCCAGATTGATATTCACAAACAATATGGTGGTGTAGTACCAGAAATTGCCTCGAGAGAGCATATTAAAGGTATTACTATGGTCTTTGAGGAGGCATTACAAAAAGCGAATATATCAAAAAATGAGATTGATTTAATAGCAGTTACAAAAGGACCTGGACTGATTGGTAGTTTATTAATCGGGATCAATGCTGCAAAGGCATTTGCATTTAGTAATGATATTGATATCATTGGTGTTCATCATATTGCTGGACATATTTATGCAAACGCAATTAGTAAAGACTTAGAGTTTCCCCTTGTTTGTTTGGTAGTAAGTGGGGGACATACAGAACTAATCTTAATGAAAGAACATTATGATTTCCAAAAATTAGGAGAAACAATGGATGACGCTGTTGGTGAGTGTTACGATAAAGTTGCTAGAACAGTTGGGTTAGGATATCCTGGTGGACCGATAGTAGATCGGTTAGCCGCAACTGGAAAACCAACATACGACATGCCTGATATTAGTCTTGGAAACAGTTTCGACTTTAGTTTCTCAGGGATTAAGTCACATGTAATTAATTTAGTTCACAATATTAAACAAAGAAATGAAGATTTGAATATTCCTGATTTATGCGCGTCATTCCAAGAAACTGTTAGTGATGTATTGGTGAATAAATCAATTAGAGCAATTAAAGAAAATAACGCAAAAATGTTTATGATTGCTGGTGGAGTTGCAGCAAACAAAGGATTACGTAAAAAGATTGATGAAAGAATCAAAAATGTTAAGGTTGTTGTACCTGAATTTAAATACTGTACAGATAATGCAGCAATGATTGGTGTTGCTGGATATTATCAATATTTAAAGTATAAAAAAAGTGATGATATGACACTAAATGGAAAATCACGACTTAATTTAGAATAACGTTCATATCAAATAAAAACTATATTCATAAAATATTCACATATTTTCTATATACTAGGGTTGTATAAAGAAATCTACGTAACGGAGGAGATTGTATTATGAAAAAATTACTTATGGCTATTTTTATTCCTATTATTGTTATATTAGGAACCCCCGCATTAGCAGCAACGCTAATGTATGATGGATCAGGTGCAGAACATATGCCTGTACATCTTTATGTCGAAGGTGCAGATGCACAACAAATGTTATTCGAGGAATTAGATTCGTCTATCGCAGATTTAGAAGACGGAATTGCAGAAGACTTGATATTCAATTTACACCAAGACATTATTAACACAGCAATTTTTGAAGCGTTTAAAGAAACAAATCCAGATTATGCACCTGGAGAAGACTGTTTAACACCAGAACAGTGTTATGTAATTTACGAACCATTTCAAATTGAAAACTTTGATATAAGTTTTAAATTAGTAGGTGCATGGGTATCATTTTATGATGGAGCTTCAGCAGTTGATCCTGGAAGATTTGTTTTAAATGCTTATGTAGAAGTAGGATTAGAAGACGGTTTTAGTTATAAAACAGTTTTAGAGGTTCACTTCCTATTTAAGGATGATCCAGATTACTACTACCTAGAATTTGATAAAATTCAAATTGGTCGTTTACCAATTCCTAAAGCAATGTTAGCTTCATTAATTAACGCTGCAGATAACAATGTTGATCAAATTGATCTTGAACAACAAGTTAGTGAAATAGAATTTGGTGAATTCAACCTAGATAATATCTCTTATAAAATTAATAAAGATGAAATCCTAGATGCAATGAGCCAAGGACAAGAACAAAATGGTGAAGTTGATGCAGGAGCTAAACTCTCACAAGAAATCTTATCAATCATCTTTAGTAATCAATTATTAGAATTCGAACTGGTTGATGAAGAATTCACTTTAACTGCTGGTGTAAGCCAATTTAGAAGTGATGATGACCCAGAGTTTCCAATGTACCTATATGAACTACATGATAGTGAAATGGTAGATGGAGAATTGGTTGTTGGGGAATTCAATCCAGAATTATTCAACCCAGAATTAGAAATTCAAGATATGTTTACTGAATATATTTTCAATAGTGCATTATTGGGTGGAGATTTCAAAATTAATGAGGAACTATTCAATAAACTAATATATTCAGGAGCAGAAGGATTCACAGAATTACGTGGAACCCAGGAAATTGAAATTTCTGATAATGAAACAAAAGTGATTGAATTTGGATTAAAAGCCATTTGGTTCGAATTTGAACCAACCGATATTTACGTAAATGCATTGTTTAAAATCGGTGGTATAGATTCTAAATTAGTTATTCGAGCTGAAAATGTAAGTGAGACAGCAACTGAACTTCAATTTGAGTTTATGGAAATTACGTTTGGAGCTGACGAACTTGAAGTTGATGGAGAATACATTGACATAGATGATTTAACTGTATTTAAAGAAGTATTTGCTGGTCTCGGTGATGTTGAATTTGGTGAATTCAATGAAAATGGAGATTTAATTATCAGTGTTGAAAGATTATCAGCATTAATGCAAGATGGTTCAGAAGAAGGTGCAGTAGAAGTAGCATCTATCGATATCGAAACTGATGCTATCCTATTAGAAATCATCCCAGCTGATCCAACATATCAAGCAGCATTAGATGCTTTCCAAGATGCATTAAGTGATGTATTTGAAGATTCACAGTTAACAAATAATTTGGATGACGTGTTAGGAATCACAACTGGAGAAGCAACAGCAGAAGAACAAGCTGTATTTGATGCTGTTCAAAGTATTCAAGAAGATTTGTTAGTAGATCCTTTAACTGTTGATCCTGAGGATGTTGAAAATTTATTCGAAAACTTTACTGAGCTAGATGAGGAAACACAAGTACAATTTATTGAGACATTCGGTGATTTAATTGATCCTGAAACATTAGGAGATTTTGAAAGTATATTTGGTGCATTTACAGATCCAGCACCAGAAGAAGTCCCTCCAACTGAGTAAATCTATAAAAGAAGCCATAAAAATAATATATAAAAATGTATTGAACTATTCACACAACCCTAAATATAGAAAAACCCTTTTGTAAAAATGGGTTTTTCTTGCAAGTTATATAGGTAGGAGGAAAAGTATGATAGTTAGCATAATACCAGAAATAAGATTCGATTTTAACTTCGATATTATTTTAACTATGATTTTTATTTCATATTTGATATATGGATACTTTTCTGGTGGCCATAAACAAATAAGAATATCAATAAACCTTATCCTACCATTTGTCATTATTTACTATATGGGGCATGGGATTACAACTTATTTATACACACCATTATCCAATAC
>JBFFKS010000103.1:0-5528 GCA_041555275.1 Xianfuyuplasma sp.
GCATGGGTCATTTGAAATTCATACTCAAAGTCCGTTACAGCTCTTAATCCCCTAATAATATGTGATGCTCCTAATTTTTTTGTTTGCTTTACAGTTAAGTCATCACTACTGAAAATTTCGATTCTATCTAGACATTCTTTCATAACTTCTTTTACCATATCCGCTCTTTCTTCAGCTGAAAACGTCGTTATTTTATTTGGATTAACGCTAATTAAGATAATTAATTTATCAAATACTTTCAGTGCTCGTTTAGCAATATCAATGTGCCCGTTCGTAATAGGATCAAAGCTACCAGGATAAACTGCAATTCTCATTTATACTCCCCATTTCATAAAAGATATATTTGTGATGCCACTTGTTTTCTTTTTATACTCCATTATACCATTGTTTTCATCTTTTAATTCAATACTTTTTTCATATAGACAAACGATAATGCCACTTTGTTTAAGAAGTTTATTACTACCTATAAGTCCAATAATATCATCAATAATTTCAAGTTTATATGGTGGATCAAGAATTATTACATCAAATTGCATTTGACACGATTGAAGATATTTATAATAATCATCTTGAATTATTGTAACTTGATTTTCAATTTTTAGATTGGCGACATTCTTTTTAATCGTTTTATTTGCTTCGTTTAGATTGTCAACAAAAACACAGGATTTACTACCTCTGCTTATTGCTTCTATTCCCATTGCGCCACTACCAGCAAATAAATCTAGAACTTGGGCATCATAAAGATGATTGGTTATACTATTAAAAATAGACTCTTTAACTCTATCTTTTGTTTCTCTTGTTTTATCACTATTAACACTCTCTAATTTACGACTGCGAAATTCTCCAGCTATGACTCTCATAGTATCACCTCACTTTGATTCAAGTATATTGTAGCATATCGATAATAAAAAGGCCACAAAGTGGCCATTTTATTATCCGAATGTTATTTTATCTACTGTTTCTTTATCTAATCTTAATACCAGTGCTTCCACTAATTTTAACATTGCTTCATAATCTTTTTTATGAACAATTGATGTATGGGAATGTAAGTATCTTACCGGTAAACATAAAGCAATTGAAGGAGCTCCATCCATTGCCAAATGCATTGCACCACCATCTGTTCCACCACGTTCTAGAAATGTAAGTTGGTATGGTATTTTTTCTTCTTCGCATATAGAAATTGCAAAGTCTCTTAAACCTTTATGTCCAACCATACTTCCATCTTTAAACATAATACCTACACCTTTTCCAAGTTGGGTATTGTTTGATCCGTTTGGAAAATCAAAAGCGATTGTTGTGTCAAGTGCAATCCCAATATCTGGATTTATTTTATATGCGCTCGTTGTTGCTCCACGTAATCCGACTTCTTCCATTACTGTTCCAACACCATAATAAACGTTATTGTGATTTTTATCCTGAATTGACTTTAAAACTTCTATAGCAGCTGCACAACCAACTCTGTTGTCCCATGCTTTTCCTAACAAAAAGTTTTTATCTGTCATTTCCATCGCTTGAATATAAGGTGTAATCATATCTCCTGGTTTAATCCCTAGTTTTTCAGCTGCTTCTTTGTCTTCGACACCAACATCAATAAACATATCTTTAATATCAACTGGTTTTTTACGCTCTTCAGGTGTTAGAATATGCGGTGCTTTAGCACCAATTACACCACGGATTTTTCTTCCCTCTTTGGTGGTGATATCTAGTTGTTGGGCAAGCATAACTTGTCCCCACCATCCACCAGCTGGTGTAAATTTAATATATCCTTCCTTAGAGATTGTAGTAACCATAAATCCTACTTCATCCATATGTCCAGCAACCATAATTTTTGGTCCGTTTTCATTTCCAACTTTTTGGGCAATAATACTACCTAAGTTATCATATGATATAGTTGCAAAACCGTTCATTTTACTCGCCATATACTCACGAACTTCTCTTTCGTTTCCAGGAATCCCGTTTAACATTGACATTTCTACTAATATTTTGCTCATTATTCTTCCTCCTTTAAAAATACACTTCTAAATTATAACATTAAATTTAATAATGTTATAGTGTTACCCTATAAACAATAATAAAAATCTTCCTTTATAATACAAGGAAGATTCGGTTGTTAAATTTTTTCGATTTTTCTAATTTGATTTGCGATAAACAAATCTAATACTTCTAAGAATTTCTCTGCTTCTCCTTCAGAAATTCCGTTAATTAAATCTGAAATACAAGCTTGCTCAATAATCCCAACTTCTTGGCATAATTTTTCGCTTCCCTCACTGATATAAATATTTTGAACTCTTTTATCTTGTTCATTTTTCACTCTATAAATATAGTTATCTCTCTCTAAACGTGAAATAACTCCTGATAAAGTCGCTTTATCAGTATCCATTTGCATTAATATTTCTTTCGCTGTGATTCCTGGTTCAGCATCAATTACTCTCAACACCATTAATTGTGCATAAGTTATATTAAGTCTCTCAAGATGTTTTGACATTAATCTTTTGTATAACATACTAGCTTTGTTTAATTTATAACACATTTCTTTTACCATAGTAACACTCCTTTAAATAGTTTGGTTTACAAATCAATTATACACATTATTTTATTAATTTCAATACTAAAACATAAAAAAAGTATATGAGCGAACTTTTTTTTTATTTACTGGTATAATTAAGTGAAATTTTACAAATAGGAGTGAAAGAAATGTTTGAATTTAAAGACAACTTAAATCATATAGTAGCAACCGCTTTATATCAAAAATACAAAGAAGAGAATTTAACTGTAATTGATGTTCGTGAACCCTATGAATTACTAGAATCAAAACTTGAGGATGCAATTAATATTCCCTTAATGAAATTACTAACAAGCTATTCTTCTCTATTAAGAAAAGATGTTACATATTATATATTATGCCATACCGGTCAACGAAGTTACTACGTTACAAACTTTTTAGATGAAAAAGGTTATAAAGTTGTGAATATAGTCGGTGGTATAGATTTACTGCCACAGTGTAATTTAAATTAGTTTTAATCATATGCATACTGATAGTCAGTGAGTTAGATACCCTTTACAGGGTGGCTCTAGGTAGTGTCAAAATAAAAAAAGCAGATTTCTCTGCTTTTTATTTTATGCAACAATTTCATCTTGTGGGGCTTCTGCTTCATCACTAACCGGAACACGTTTTTCAACTGTTGGTTGTTGTGCATTTGCTTCTGGCATTGTCATTGTTTTTTGATGTCGATATGAGTTATATCCTTTGAAACCATCATAAGTTAAATATCCACCAGCCACAATGCTAAATATTAAAATAATATTGATTAAAACAGCAGGTACAAAGTCTCCTGAAAAAAATACGTAACTACCAACTATTAGTGCTGCGACATGGTAAATATAGAGTATATAATCGCTTTTTTCATGGCTGCTTGAAACACTAAAGAAATGAACTGCTCCACGGATCATTAAGTATAATCCTAGTAAATATCCAAATAAATTACCTAATCCAGAATCAACTAATAATGTAACTAGTATTAATGTTAAACCAAGTCCTACATCTACTGTTATTTCAATGATATTTACTGTTTTTATTAAATCACTCTTTTGTGTTTTAATAAAAGGTATTAACCTAATCACCGATGAAATAACAATTATAGCTCCGATAAATGGTACAACAATTTCTTCCCCATTCCCAAACTTTAGATACAGGGCTAAACCAATTAATAATGCCGCACCTACAATTTTTAAAACCCATGCATACATTTTTATTGTATTCATATAAAAACCTCCTATGCTTTCTTATATTCTATATCATCAACAAAATGAAACTTCCTGATGATAGTTGTTACTTGATACATAATATAAAATAATGTTATTCCTACTAGTTCAACCCAAATCAAGTAAAAAGGTATTCCACCAAACTTAGATATTAATGGGAATTTAACCAGTTTTTCTGGATCCAACAAAACAAACATAAAGTCCGTTCCATTAAAATAGTTAAAAAATAACATAAATATTGCTAATACTTGTAATATTATAAATGATTTTATTGTATCACTCTTACTTGGGAAAAAACCAAATACTGCCATAAAATAAATTGGTGTTAATATTAATAATGAATGGGCTATATAAAATTGGTAATATCTAAAATAATTTGAATCATAGCCTATAATTGGTGTTAATAAACTTATTATACCACCTAATACACCAGTATATAAGACAAAAGAGTAAATAGTTTTATTTTTTGTATATATTAGGACGATTGCAAAAAGCATACTGATACTACATAATTGGAATGGTAAAACAATTGTATCAAAACCATATAATAGAAAACGAAGAACAAAGTGACTCAGATATAAAGTTATGAATAGTACACCGGTTATTATTCTAATTTTAACTTCAAGCTCTGGTTGTTCCTTTATTCTACTTTTAAAATAAACAATCAAAAAAATCATAAATATTAATAGAATAATAGGCACTATAAATTCAAGTAGGTTTAATTCTAAAAAGACTCCTGTACGGTAAGGACTTTGGTAGTCAAAAAACTGTTTCATGTCATCACATCCTCATATCATTTTACCATTCTTTTGATTACCTTCAAAAATAAATATAAAAAAATCTTAAATTATTGGAAATCACCCAGTGCAGAACCGCAGTTCTACCAGAGTGGTAGCCTCTTGTTTAATTATTAGGGTTCCTTATACTTCAAGGCATCCACACAAATTAAACCTTAGCCCCATTTAAAATAAGTTGGGGTCGCATTGTGGGTGATTTCCAATCACTTAAGATACATTTATTATATATTAGAATTGGTCAGTTGTCAATGAATTCGCTGTAAGCAAAAAGAGGATTGTTAATCCTCTTTGGTTTTATTATTGCCCTTATTTAAGGGGTTTATGTTAACTTCAATAACTGCAAGAACAAGGAATATAAAGACCATATATGTTGTATAGAAATACATTGGTTGTAAGGATCCATTTACAAAAGTTGTTACAAATATTAAGATTAATACAAACCATTTAAAACTATCATTTAATAGAAGGATCATCTTGGTTTTTCGAACAAATAACCACACAAATGTTCCCAATCCAAGGATACCTAAAGAACTTGCTTGAGCAATGGTATTGTGGTAGTTAACTGCACCGTTCCAACTTAAATGATATCGACTAGAATATAGTCCTCCACTACCAAATATTGGATGTAATTTGAACTGGTTCAAAGCTTCTTTTAGTAACGCCAATCGATCTGCAATATAGGTTAAATCTCTGGATGATATTGCATCAATATATTCAGAGACTAAGTTAAATCTTTCCGCAATATATATTCCAATTACAAATACCAATAGAAAGATTAATCCTTGTATGACTAATTTTGTCTTTTCTTTCTCAATCCAAAACATAACTGGAACCAGCAATAAAATGAATACTCCGACTGTTAGGAGTGATGAACGAGATAGGGTAAGCATTATCCCAAGTATTGTTAGTATTGAAAATATCATATATGGTACCTTAATCTTTGATTTTGAGACTAAATATGCAATCATA
>JBFFKS010000104.1:0-5522 GCA_041555275.1 Xianfuyuplasma sp.
AAAGGGAAGTATCCCAAGAACTATAAGGAAAAATATAAAGAATTACAACCAGAAAAATATGCGCAGACAATTGATCGAGTGATTAAAAAGGGAAGCACACCCGCTGGGATGCATATACCAATTATGGTTAAGGAAATTCTTGCTTTTTTACAAATCAAACCAGGACAAATTGGGGTGGATGCAACCCTTGGTTATGGAGGACATGCAAAAGAAATGCTAGCCTGCTTAAATAATGAGGGACACCTTTATGGTCTAGACATAGATCCAGTTGAATTACCAAAAACAAAAGAACGACTTGAAAAACTAGGGTTTGACTCAAATATACTTACCGTGAAACAAATAAACTTTCGTAATATAGATGAAGTTGTACTAGAATCTGGACTTCTTGATTTCGTTCTTGCTGATTTAGGAGTATCCTCAATGCAAATTGATAATCCCGATCGAGGATTTTCATACAAAACCGATGGCCCACTGGATTTAAGAATGAATCCAGAAAAAGGAATTTCAGCTGCTGTGAGATTAAGAAGACTATCACAAAAAGCATTAGAAGGAATGTTAATTGAAAATGCAGATGAGCCACATGCCAAAGAAATCTCAAAAGCCATTGTCGAGGAAAACAAAAATGGTGCCTACATCAGTACAACAAAACAATTACAACAAGTAATTGAAAAAGCATTACAGTTCATACCCGAGAGTAATAGAGACTACGAAGTTAAAAAATCTTGCCAAAGATCATTTCAAGCATTAAGAATTGATGTAAATCAAGAGTTTGAAGCAATTTATGATTTTCTTGAGAAATTACCTGATGCATTAACACCTGGTGGAAGAGTTGCAATATTGTCATTTCACTCTGGTGAAGATAGACTCGTTAAAAAGTCATTTAAAAGATTTTTAAAAGCAGGTATCTACAAAGAAATTTCTCCTGAAATTATTAGGCCTTCAGAAGAGGAATGCAATCAAAATAGACGCGCTCGCTCCACAAAGATGAGATGGGCGATTAAAGCATAAAAAAAGTTGTTGGAATAATGTTCCGACAACTTTTTTATTTTATTATATATAGGACATTTTATGTGTATACTGCTTTGAAAAAATACTGAAATTTCTATAAGCTATGTATGGTATAATGAATACATAAATATCTTATATTAGGAGGAATTATTATATGGAAAATCTTATTATCTTTTTGGTTTATTTTATTATCGTATTATCATATTTATATTTGCTATGGATTGGATTACTAAATTACAGTTATAGAAATAAACCTATACCAGAAGAAGTATCTGATATCTATGATAAAGAGGAGTATGAAAAATGGCAATCATATACGATGGAGAACTTCAAGTTCGGATTTATCACGCGAACAATCTCAACACTTATGATGATTTGTTTGCTTCTATTCGGTGTTTTTCCGTTTTTCGATGATATAGCATCTGATTTAGTTAATAATCATATACAACTAACAACAGTATTCTTTTTAGGGTTGTATTGGGTGGTGACGTTTATCGTTGATTTATACCCAGAATATTATCAAACATTTGTTATTGAAGAAAAATATGGATTTAATAAGAAGACCATAAAAACTTTTATTATGGATAAAATAAAAGGAATACTACTAACAATTATATTTGGTGGTGGATTAATCTATTTAATCGCATCAATCTATAAGAATGCTGGGAATATGTTCTTTATATATACTTGGATAAGTCTAGTTATTATATTTTTATTGATTAATATTCTGTATGTACCTTTGATTGTTCCTATATTTAATAAACTAACTTTATTAGAAGAAGGAACATTAAAAGAAAAAATAAATGCTTTCGCGAAAAGTGTTGGATATGAAGTTTCTAAAATCAGTGTTATAAATGCATCGAAAAGGTCTACAAAAATAAATGCCTATTTTAGTGGATTTGGAAAATTCAAGAATATCGTATTATATGATACACTAATTGAAAAACTGAGTGAAGAAGAAGTTGTATCTGTACTCGCTCATGAAATAGGCCATAACAAACATAAACATGTGATATTCAATCTAGTCCAAACAACAATAATGTTATCTGTGTATGTAGGGATGTTATTGCTCGTGCTTAGTAATGATGTTTTTAGTACCGCATTTGGTTTTGATTCAACAAATTTAGGTTTTGCAATTATCCTGTTTTTAACGATTACACAACCAATTAGTGTATTGCTCAATATACCAATGGCTATGTTCTCAAGAAAACATGAATTTCAAGCGGATAAATATGCTGCAACCAAATATAAAAAAGAAGCAATGATCTCTAGTTTTAAAAAGTTGGCCCGAGAAAATTATGCAAATCTAACACCACACCCATTATATGTGAAAATGAATGCGTCTCATCCACCTATTGTGGAACGAATAAGAGCGGTAAATAGTATTAGAAAGTAAAAATATACTCTAGTATTATTCAGGTAGTTCCTTCTTCAAATTGATTATTCAATTAAGTAAAGAGTATTCACATGTGGCTAAGGTAACAATGTCTTTTTAGTGTATGCAACGATAAATCGAACGAACATCAACATTAAAATTAAAAAGGATAATCCAATGAGCATCCATTTAATGATTGATGAAAAAATTAACAGGTAAGCAATGAATGAAGGTTCCTTTGGATGTATGAGCATTAAAATAGTTGCATTGATATTCTCTAACAAATCAAATAAAACTGCTAATAATACAAAATACAGTGGTTTGTAAGTGAATCGACAACTACTTCTTCTAGCTAGATAAGCAATACTTGATCCCAGAAATAAAGTATATATTAGTGGCCAAACAATATCAAAAGTCCATCTGACAATAACATAGATTCTTCTTCCACTAGCACCATAACTATCAATAATACTAAATATTTTTTCTACATTGAAACTAAAGCTTGTATCGGGACTTTCTGATACACCAATTAATCTTGTAGTCTCTGCCGCAACAAACGGAAGAACAAGTGCTGTAAAGAGAATAAATACAATCGTAAAGAATACAACTTGTTTTGTAGATATCTTATTATATACAACTTGGAATCTAGATTTAATAAATATCATATCAGTCACCTCATTAATGTTCGTTTCTATTCTAAATTATACAGGAGAAAACATAAACAAGCAAAAATTAAAATCCTCTTGTTTGTCCTCTCCATGGTGGATCTATATTGTTCATAAATTCATCCACACCTGGTCCTTTAAGTTTTCTAAGTCTTGTGATGCCATAAATATAACTGATTGTTAATACAGCGATTAGGAGTGGATAGCCTAAGAAAATATTCGCAATGACAATTTCCTCAATAGTGCTGTTAATATATAAGTAAACTTCAACAGCGAGTCTTGATATGAAGAATATCAACCAAAAGTATGTGACTTCAGTATATGCTGGTTTTACATCACTACGGTAAAACCAATTCAAATCCCATCCTCTTGTAATATGTGAGACCCATATTGCGAGAGGTTTTTTAATGATTAGTGAAATCAAAGTAATAATAATTAAGAATGAAGTTCCAATAATATCAGGAAGAAAGAAATTTGCAGCGTTGTTATTAATGTAAACAAGTAAAATGGCAATGCTGACACCAACCAATCCGCCTAGCGCGTAGAACCAGTTTCCTTTTTCTTTGATTCGTTTTGCGAAGAAAAATAAACTTAATAATAACGAACCAATTAGTGCTGCCCCAAGTGAAATAAGATTATGCAATACCAAAAAAACAATGGGTGGTAACAATATATCCATTGATTTTCCTGTGAAAACCATCACCAATTCTTGAGTGATTTCTTTAATTAATTTCTTCATGATTAAATACCTCCATACTAGTGTAGCCTTTACTCTTGTTATTATACAACAGAGTGTAAATATATTGCATTTTTATACTTTACCTATGACATACTTTCTTCTTTTTGTTAAGTATTATAAATTTGGAAACTTGGCTATTATGAAATTAAAAAGACTACGAAAGTAGTCTTTAACTAAGTACTATCTACATACAAATATAAATCTACTAAAGGCGTTTGATTTAGCTAATTCACATTTTTCCTCAATCCTAAAACCACATTTAATAATTAAATCACTCATATCCTCCATTGTTACAATGATTGCTTTATCTGCGATTCTTCTAGTTTCTTTGATTAATGAGATTTGATCATCAAGTGATATGAATGAAAATTGTCCATAGGGAATATCTAGAATTGCTACATCATATTGTTTGTTTATATGATGGATATCTTTATGTTTGATTATTGGTTTGAATCCGAAGTGTTGTAGGTTCTGATTTGCATGTTTTACAACATTTCTATTAAAGTCATAACCTTCAATATTTACACCCATCTCCAAACCTTCAATGACGACAGTTCCGATTCCACAGCAAGGATCTATAACAGTGAGATTAAAATCGTTATTAATTGCGATGTTCATAATTGATTTAGCAAGTTTAACTTCCAATGCATGAGAATAATTAATCGGTTTACTAATTCTTTCCATCCATTCCTCGTTCCCTTTTGTAAACTTACCAAATATCCATACACCATTAATTCTAGTCATTACAAGATCAATAAGAGGATCTTGTATCGCAAACTCACCAATAATATTGGAACCAATTACTTTTAGTGCATGAATCCATGTATCATATTTAACATGATCACTTGATTTGTGATATCTGATTTTATATTTTTCAAACGATAGATTATCGTCAATTGCTTTTTGTTTCATTTTTTCGATATCTTTAAATTGATATAGAATATCTATGTATCCTTTTATATATACTGAACGTTTGGGATTAATGTATGTATCTGAAAAATAAAGTTTAGTAGTGATATCAACACCAAAGATTGATTTCATTTCCATTCTACATAGTTGTTCTTGATCTCTCCTTGGATTGATAAAATATAGATAAGTGGAGTTGATTAGTGTTCGATCATTATTTTGGCTCATTATCTTTACAACTCCTTTATTAGATATATGAATATCTTATGCTAATATTGTATCTTTGTCAAAGTGAATGAGATATAATAATACAGAGGTGTTCAAATGAAAAAATACACATTAGTTTTATTTGCAGTCTTCTTCATAATTACGCTAACGGGATGTAAATACTTTAGAGAAATATTATTAGCTCCTCCCAGTGAAGTGGAAATGCCAGATGGTTCTTTCGTTGCGACTTGTGCTTTTGATGATATTGAGTACAAGTACATTTATCGTGAGGATGGAGTGTATCAATATATTATTGATGGTGTAGAACAAAATCAAAGCGAATTAGATACAATTCAAGAACAAGCCTTTCTTCATGGGGAAAGCGTTGAAAACTACTTGTTAGATGAGTATGGAGCATCAGGGTGTAATATTATAGAATATGTGAATTCTGAACAAAAATAATAGAAAAGAAAAATAATTAAAATATATTTTTTATCAAATATCATAGTAGATTTAATATCAATATTAAGATAGCAGCTTCTGAAACTGATTTTATAAAGTCATATTCGAATGAAAATATAAAAATATATCGTTGCGATGATGATATTTCATTCAACGATAA
>JBFFKS010000105.1:0-5508 GCA_041555275.1 Xianfuyuplasma sp.
AAAACAACTCATGAATCATTTGGTGTTCCTACAAAAGAAGCGAACGCAAAAGGATTGAGAACATCTCGTTATCTTACACAATTATTAAAAGACCAAAAAATGACTGATAGTGAAGAACTTGAAATAGAAATGAATCAAATTAGGAAAGAAGTAGATTGTCTTATCCATGCCATTGTAAAAGTTGGTAAAGGGGACATTGCCCAAGGAATTATCAAAGCATTTGCCCAAGGAATAATTGATGTACCATTCGCTCCTAGTGAACTAAATAATGGAAAAATTTTACCTGCAAGAGATATAGATGGTAAAATCCGAATATTGGAATTTGGTAATTTGGGATTCGATGATGAAATTAAGGAATTCCACATGAAGAAATTAAAAGAACGTGCAAAAAAACAAGACAGAGAATTATCAATCCAAATGGTTATTGACGACATATATGCCGTTTCAAACGGTAACCTTGTTGGAAAAAAAGGAGAATAACAAAGAATGAAAATAAAAGATATTGTTTGCTCAAAAAGCTTTACTGGTTTTTATTTTGACGACCAAAAAGCTATAAAAAAGGGAGCAACACAAGACGGATTTACATATATAGGAAGTCCTATCACAGATAAATTTAGTGCAATCCGTCAAAAAGGAGAAGCAGTAAGTATTATGTTTATCCTAGAAGATGGACAAATTGCGTTTGGGGATGCTGCAGCAGTACAATATAGTGGAGCTGGGGGTAGAGATTCTTTATTCTTAAGTGAAGAAGGGATCGCGACTATCAATGAACACATTAAACCATTACTGATTGGTAAAGATGTTTCACACTTCAAAGCATTGGCAGAAGAAATAGATTCTTTAATAATTGATGGCACTAGAATTCATACTGCATTACGTTATGGGTTATCACAAGCATTGCTTGATGCATGTGCAAAAGCAAACAAAATGACAATGGCTGAAGTAGTGAGAAAAGAGTATAACATTAAGAGTGATGTATACAAAAGAATTCCATTATTCGCACAAAGTGGAGATGATCGCTACAGTAATGTAGATAAAATGATTATTAAAGAAGTAGAAGTAATGCCACATGCTTTAATCAACAACATAGAAAAAAAACTTGGACATCAAGGAGAAATTTTAAAGGAATATGTTGCATGGTTAAGAGGACGTGTATTACAACTTAGACAAAATCATGATTATTCACCAATTTTCCACATCGATGTTTATGGAACAATTGGAACAATCTTCAATAATGATTACCAAAAAATGTTTGAATATATGAAAGAACTAGAAGAAATTGCATCTCCATTTCAAATTCGCATCGAAGGTCCAGTAGATGCTGGAAATCGTACTGAAACAATGGAAGCTTTAAAAGAATTAACGAGACTAATTGATGAAGAAAATAGAACAGTAGAAATTGTTGCCGATGAATGGTGTAACACACTAGAAGATGTAAAATATTTTGCCGATAATAAAGCAGGACATATGCTTCAAGTAAAAACACCTGATTTAGGTGGTGTAAATAACTGTATTGAAGCACTTCTATATTGTCATGATTTAGGTATAGGAGCATACAGTGGTGGAACTTGTAATGAAACAAACATCAGTGCTGAAGTAACGACAAACATTGCAATAGCATGTGATGCAAAACAATGCTTGGCAAAACCAGGAATGGGTACTGATGAAGGAATTATGATTGTAAATAATGTAATGAATAGGACATTAGCTTTAATTCATAACAAATAAGGATGATTGAATGAAAACAAGTGCTGGAACATATGAATCAAGTGATTGCTTAATTACATTAAGTGAATGTGATACTTTAGAAGTTGTTATTGAAAGTATCGTTTTTGAACAATTTGGTGATCAAATAGAGACGGTAATCAAAAGTACTTTAAAAGAAAATAATATCGACAGCATCAAAGTCGAGATTTTTGATAAAGGAGCTCTTGATTACACAATCAAAGCACGATTAGAAACAGCACTTAAAAGAAGAGGTGAAAAGAATGAGTAGAAGTTATTTATTTATACCAGGAAATACACCTTCTATGTTGCAAAACCTAGATGTTTTTGAGAGTGATGCAGTAATCATTGATTTTGAAGATAGCGTTGTCGATTATGATAAAGATGCTGCAAGATTACTTGTTAAAAATTTCTTAAATAAGTTCAATTTTGAACATACCGAAATCTTTATAAGAATTAATGATGCAGATTCTAGATTCTTTTTAGAAGATGTAAAAATCACAAAAGATTTAAATATTACTGGTTACGTTTTACCAAAAGCACTGCCTAAAAGTGTACTTGCTCTTTCTAATTTAACAGATAAACTGATAATTCCTATTATTGAATCACCAATGGCAGTGTTACGTTTAGAAGAAATTGCGCACACTAAAAATGTACGAGGACTGTTATTAGGAGCAGAAGATTTAACCAAAGAATTAGGAATAAATCGAACTGTTGAAGCTATGGAAATTCTTTATACAAGAAGTAAAATAGTTCTTGTTTGCAATGCATATGGTATTGACAGTATCGATACACCATTTACAAACAAAGACAATATAGATGATCTCCTAATTGATACAAGGACAGCTAAAAACTTGGGGTTTACTGCGAAATCAAGTATTCATCCAAATCATGTAGAAATCATAAACACGACATTTACACCGAGTGAAAAAGAAATTTTTGAAGCAAAACGTATTGTCAAAAAAGCAGAAAAAGAGAACAAAGGCGCATTCTCACTTGATGGTAAAATGATTGATTTACCAATTATTGAAAAAGCACAGAAAGTACTGGAAAAAGCAAAAAAATATAATTTATTGTAGGTGCTATTATGGATATCAAAAATAACAGAAAACCAATAATTATAAGTCATTTCGATGACTTTTTTAACCAAGTGGATATCCATAAAAATAAAAACATATCATTTCACCATCACTTACGAAATGGTGATTTTATCTTAAATAGAGTACTTAATAAATATAAAGAATATAATGTTATGGATTTAAATATTTTCCCAAGTGCAGTCTTTCCTACATATATTTCAATTCTTGAATTGATTAAGAACAATCAAATCAAGAACATTACGACAAACTACCTAAATGGACCAGTAGCCGATTATATTAGTGAAAATGGATTGCCAGGTATTCTTACAATGCAGACTCATGGTGGGAGAGCTCGATCGATACTAGAAGGTCGAAATAGTATTGATATTGCATATATTGCTGTACCTTATTGTAATAAAGAAGGGAACGCTATTGGATACAAGGGTAAAAATGCTTGTGGTAGTTTAGGCTACCCAATACCAGATAGTGAAAAAGCAAAAATTGTTGTATTAATTACGGATACATTAGTAAATGAAAAAATTGAAAATCCAGAAATAAAAGGTCATAATGTAGATTACATTATTACAGTTGATACTATTGGGGATAAAAACGGAATTGTTAGTGGAACAACTTCAATTACCTCTAATCCAATAGGTGTAAAAATTGCTCGAAACACATCAAAGCTCTTATATGAACTTGGTTTAATAAAAGAAGGTTTTAGTTTTCAAAGTGGTGCAGGTGGTGTAAGTTTACGAGTTACTAAAGATGTAAAAGACATTATGATTAAAGAAAAAATCAAAGCAAGTTTCTTCAGTGGTGGTATTACTAAATATCATGTAGAGATGTTAGAAGAAGGTCTTGTAGAAAAACTTTATGATGTCCAGTGTTTTGACCTAGATGCTGTAAAATCATTGTCTAAAAACGAAAACCATATCCCAATAAGCGCTTCAAGATATGCCAATCCTAATGATAATCAAGTAATCAAAGATCTTGATGTTGTAATATTAGGCGCAACAGAAATTGATTACGACTATAATGTAAATGTAACCACTGATTCGCACCAAACTATTATTGGTGGAAGTGGTGGCCATAGTGACACTGCAAGTGAAGCTAAAGTAACTGTTATTGTATCACCGCTCATAAAAGGAAGAATTCCAGTCATAAAAACAAGAGTTACAACGATAACGACGTTAGGACAAAATATTGATTGTTTTGTAACAGAAAGAGGAATTGCGATTAACCCAAATCGAAAAGATTTGTTATCGTTACTAAAAAACAGTAAATTAAATATTATGACGATAGAAGAATTAGGTGAAATCGCTTATAGATTTACAGGTATTCCAAAAGAAAATAAGTCAGAAGAAACTATTATTGGAGTAGTCGAGGATCGGACTTTTGAAGTAATTGATAAAATATATAAAAAGTAATAGGTTACAATTTGTAATCTATTACTTTTTTTATTCTAAATTTCCATATTAATAAAAACGCTTTCAATAATTTAATTAATATGTGGTATTATATTATTGTGAGTAAACAATGAAAAGAGTGATAATATGTTTAGTATTAAAGAAGTTGTTTTAGAAGAGGAAAGAGAGTATCTTATCTCAATGTTGCATAAAAACAATTTAGATTATGAGTACGATGTTGATTATTCTATTTTTGTTTATGATGATGAAAAAATAATCGCAACGGCATCAATAGCTAATAATGTTATGAAATGCTTTTTAGTTTTGCCAGAATACCAACACATGAATATTACAAATATAATGTTTAGTCATCTTGTAAATGAGTTGCACAAAAAAAATATAGAACATTATTTTGTTTTCACAACTCCAGATAATGAAAAAGTATTTACGAGTCTGAATATGAAAAAAATAGTTAAAACAATGAATACAGTGTTACTTGAAGGTGGAGAATATATCAATGATGTTCTACAAAGATTAAAGAAAGAATATAACGTATCAAACCATAAAAAGTCTGCAGTAATAATCAACGCAAATCCAATGACACTAGGTCACTTATATTTAATTGAAACCGCAGCAAAACAAAGTAAAGAGTTGTTGGTTTTTGTTGTATCTGAAGACTTATCAAGTTTTCCTTTTCAAGATCGATTTGAAATTATCAAAGAAGCGACAGCTCATTTGGATAATGTAACTGTAATTCCAACATTAAGTTATTTGGTATCAAAACTTACTTTTCCCAAATACTTCTTGCGAGAAGACCAACTCATTACAGACGAACAGACATTAGTTGATGTTTTGGTATACAAACAATATTATACAAAGATCTTCAAAATTCATCATCGTTTTTTAGGAGAAGAACCTTTTAGTTATAACACGGATAAATATAATCAAGTGCTTAAAACATACTTAGGTAACCACATTATCATCATTAAGAGAAAAGAAGTTCATGGTAACATTGTTAGTGCATCTTTGGTGAGAAAACTGATAAAGGCAAATAAAATAGATAAAATTAAAGAGTATGTTCCACTTGCGACATATAATTATTTAACAAGTGAAAAAGGACAAAAAGTAATTTCTTTAATTCAATCCAAAAAGTTAGGAAGACACTAAATGAACAACATCTTAAAAGCCAGAGAAGAACGTGCAGAACATATTGCAAAATTAATGAAAAAACATGATAATTTTAGTGTCGTAGTCTTAAAGAAGAATGTTGCTGGTATTGATAAAAATCCAGCACATAT
>JBFFKS010000106.1:0-5500 GCA_041555275.1 Xianfuyuplasma sp.
ACTACCATTTAAAAGCTCAATAAGTTCATTAAAAAGTTTTAAATCCAAATCTTTTAAATCTTCACTTTCTTTATCTATTGTATTATTTAAAAATTCATATGGCAAAAATTCAGAAATTTTCTCAATCAAATCACTAATTATTACAGGTTTTCTTAAATATGCATCAAAACCAAATTCTCCAACTTTCTCTAAATCTTTTCCCATAACTGAAGCAGTTAATGCGACTAAGGGAATATTTTTAAATTTATTATCATTTTTAATTATTCTTGCTGCTTCATATCCATTTAAATTTGACGAGGTACTTGTGTTATAGGTGTCGATATAAAATCCATCATTCGTTCCGTCTTTCGTAATCGTATAGGTATAATTGGTATTCCCACCATCTACAATAACGACATTATCTTCAACAATTACCTCAAAATCGAGTTTTTCCTCTGCAACAAAGACAATTAACAAGTCGTCAACTTTGGCTTCTGTCTCATAATCCGTATTGATATTAATTTCTTCAACCTCTGTTAAAGATTGGATAAAGGACACCACCATACTTATTGCGATGATTCCTGATAATAGTAAAGCGCCTGCTGGAATAAAGAAATATTTTTTACTAGGTTTAATTACCATTTTATTCATCTCCTTCTTTAATGTGATACTTCAAGAATTATTATATCATAACTATTTTAAAAATGATTATAAAAAAAGGTAGATTTCTCTACCTTTATTTTTTAGTCTTCTCTGTTAAGTTCTTCTAGTAATTTGTCTTGCATTGAATGTGGCACTTCCTCATAGCGAACGAATTCACGTTGGAATTGCCCTGTTCCTTGCGTCATTGCTTGTAAATCTAATGCATAACTAACGATTTCTGCTTCAGGTACTTCCGCAGTAATACGTTGTTTACCACCAAACATTGGTTCCATACCAGCAACCTGACCACGACGTTTGTTAATATCGCCCATTACGTCTCCAACATAATCATCTTTAACAACTATGTCTAGTTTCATTATTGGTTCTAGTAATGTAGGTTTTGCATCTTTAAGTGCATTTTTAAATGCTAAAGCTGCAGCTAGTTTGAATGAAATTTCATTTGAATCTACTGCGTGGTATGATCCATCTTTTAAAGTAGCTTTTACACCAATTACAGGGAATCCTGCTAATGGTCCTACTTGGAATAACTCCACCAATCCTTTTTCAACAGCTGGCCAGTAGTTACGAGGTACACTACCACCATGAATTTGCTCTGCAAATTCAAAATCACTTACATTAGGATCTAATGGTTCAAATATAATTTTAACGACACCGAACTGTCCTGATCCACCAGATTGTTTTTTATGTCTACCTTCTGCTTCGACTTTTCTTTTAATTGTTTCACGATAAACAATTTTTTGGTCTAATACGTCAACTTCAACTTTAAATAAATTTTTAATTTTCTCTAGTACGATATTAATATGTTGCATTCCTTGTCCACCAACAAGCAATTGTGCTGTTTCACGATTACGCTTGAATTCAAACGATGGGTCTTCAACATGTAATTTATGAAGTGATGATGAAATTTTATCCTCATCTTTTTTATTTTTAGGATGGATGGCAACATAAATTGTTGGTGATGGGATTTCTGGTCCCTCATACTGAATAACATCTTTTGGATCACTTAAAGTGCACCCAGTAAAGATTTCATCCACTTTTGTGATAACTCCAACATCACCAGCATTTAATTTCTCAATATCGATTTGCTCTTTTCCACGAACAACTGATATATTACTTATTTTAATAATATTACCCGTGTTAGAAATAAGAACTTTTTGGCCATTACTTAATGAACCTGAGAAAATTTTAACTAAGTTCATAGTCCCGATGAATGGGTCATATGTTGTTTTAAATACATATGCACTAAATGGTTCATCGTTTGTAGTGAGTCTTTCAAATTTTTCTTTTGTTTCAGGATTAAAACCTACCTTAGGCTTTAAATCGTTTGGAGCAGGCATGAATTGAGCAATCATCTCTAAGATATCGCGTACTCCAATATCTTTCTTCACTGATCCAAAGACGATTGGTTTTAAATCTCCTGATAAGACTCCTTGACGTAATCCACCACATACTTCTTGGTATGATAATTCTTCACCCATAAAATATTTATCAAGTAGTTCTTCACTAGTTTCAGCAACTGACTCGACAATTTTTTCACGTAATTCAGCAACTTTTCCTGAAAGGTTCTCCGGGATGTCTTTATCGACTACCTTGGTTCCTTCTAAAACGCGAGATTTCATATTTACAACGTCAACATAACCATTAAAGTCGTTATCATTAACGATTGGCCATAAGAATGGCACCGCCTTTTTACCTAATAATTTTGTAAGATTTGCAACTAAGTCATCAACTTTAACATTCTCTTTATCCATCTTATTAACAAAGACAATTGTTGGGATATTTTTTTCTGTTAAATCGTTTAAAACTTGTTCTGTTCCTACATCAATACCTTTACTACCATCTATTAATACGATAGCTCCTTTTACTACAGAAAGTGCTTGGTAGACATCATTTATAAGTTCTCTGTTACCTGGTGTATCTAAAAAGTTGAATTTATATTCCCCATATTCTACAGGTATTAAACTTGTAGAAATTGAAGAATGATGGTTTTTTTCTTCTACTGTATAATCTGATGTTGCTGTACCATCATCGGTGCTACCTTTCTTTAATTTCGCGCCCGTTACGTATAGTACAGACTCCATGAAAGAGGTTTTCCCTGATCCAGGATTCCCTACAACAGCAATCGTGCGCAAGTGTTCAATGTCGTATAATTTCACTATTAAAACTTCCTTTCAAATTGCTTTTTATTTTTAGCTTCTATTCCTATTATAGCACAACATTTTAAATGTTTGACACCGTTTTCATTATATTTTTTTGCAACTTTTGAAAAAGAAAACCTAGATACCGTTATTGGACTAAAATAAGCCTTTATCGGTTTCTAGGTTTGCTTATGGATTTAGTTGATTAAATAACTTCAATATCTATTATCTGAAGTGCAGAAATACTGGTTTCTCCAATGAAGATTAACTTATTGAGTAAATCCGTACGTTCAATAATTCCTTCTACCGTTTTATATTTATGAGATTCATAATATGTAACAATGATTTGATTTCTAAAAAGATAAGCAGATTCTAGTTTGTAATTTAATTCAGCTTCCTGATCAGGACTTAAAACAGGCATTTCAATTCGCTCTTTACCACGCAGAAGATCACTAAGGTAATCTCCTTGTTCTAGTAAGGCATTAAAGGGCATCCATTTCATCATTTTGCGGTCATGATATGTATAATCAGCCATTGTGTCCACCTACCATCGTATTACGCGCTCTAATAGTTGATGAATCTGTTAAACTGGATGCACGTAAAACAGCATTTTTACCATGCTTAAATTTAATATTATCTAATGAAGTATGTAGTTTATGATCCTTAACTACCTTGTTCATATCCTTAAATAAATTTAGTTGAACATAATATTCTTCAACCACATTAGATGCTCGGATTGATACCTTTCTAATAGGAGAAACCCCATCATAAAATTCATCGAACAACGCCATACAAGTATTAAAAATTTCGGCTTCGTTGCTAGTTGGGAATGTTAAGGTAGTCTGTCTCCCAAATCCGCCGCCACCAGTGTCTCTTGAGTAGGATATTCCTAAATATAAGGTATAAGCTTTACGTCCAGCTTCACGAAGACGTTTGGTAACATCATCTGTCATTTCTAAAATAATTTGAACGACTTCTTGGCCATCATAATCATGGTATAAGGTTTGGCCATGTCCATAACTTTTTGATACTGGTTTATAGACGAGTTTTTCATTGATAATAGACATATCGATACCATGGGCGTGATGATATAGTTCTTCACCCATTACACCAAAGTAGCGTTGCAGTTTTTCCAAAGGATAGTGTGCTAAATCATAAATTGAATGGATTCCTAGACGATTTAGATTACGTTCCATATTAATCCCAATCCCCCACATTTTAGAAAGTGGACGGATATTCCATAATTTCTTTTCAACATCATCATAGGTCCATTTCGCGATAAAGGTTGGTGATTTTTTACTTTCGACATCAAGAGCAATTTTACTTAAAAGCATATTGGGACCAATACCACAAGTAGCAGGAATTTTAGTGGTTGTCATAATATCCTCAAGAATCATTTCAGCAATTTCAATATCGGTTTTTTGATAATAACTTAAGTAACTGGTCAAATCCAGGAAAACTTCATCAACACTATAAATATGCATATCCTCATAAGAAACATATTTCAAATAGATCTCGATGATTTTGGTTGAAACCTCTAAATACTTGTTCATCTGTGGTTTGGCGTAGATAATATTACCATCTTCAGGTAATTCAAAAACACGACAACGAGATTTGACTCCACGGCGTTTTAAGTAGGGTGTAACCGCAAGGACAATACTTCCTTTGCTTCGGCTTTTATCTGCTACAACCAAAGGTGTTGTAAAGGGATTTAATCCCCTAATTGCGCATTCAACCGATGCATAGAAACTTTTTAAATCAATACAAATAATATTACGATAAATTCGGTACTCTTCCATTAGTTACACCTCCTTTACTACTCTTATACTATTATTATATCCTTTATTTTTATCACTTTCAAGAGTGGTGAATTTAACGAAAACAGGGTTTCGTTAGGTGCCAATTAGCTTTCCAGTCTTTTAGAAAAAATTATAAAAAAAGCAACTAAATTAGTAGCTTTTTTTTCGATAAATTTTAAAATATTGAAATGTCTTTTCCTGGTCATAATCAAGGACAGTGTTGAAGAGTAAATTTAGAAATAGACCATTAAGGTCAATACTGTTCTTATCACCCGTATACTCCATTGTATTTGTATTTATGCTAAATACAAATACCAATGCTTGGTCATATAGTTTTATTACCGAAGAGTGATATACTGCGATAATTTAATCCAGTTCCTCACTTCAATAATCTCTTATTATAAATGAATAATTTTGATTAAGAGACAGTTAAATAGTATTATAACCACTTCGCTATATATTCAGCTTCGTTAAATCCTGTTCTTACGTAATTATCATCTACAACCAAAGGTCTTTTGATAAGCATTGGATTCTCGGCTAATAGTTGATAAATTTCATCATTCGACATTTCGTTTTGTTTATTTTTTAAGTCTAACTCTCTATATTTTTTACCTGAAGTATTAAAAAACTTCTTGATCTCTAAACCACTTAATTTGTGATATAAGGCAATTTCTTCTTTTGAAGGTGCATTTTTGCGTAAATCAATACTTTCAAATTTAATGCCGTTGGTTTCAAACCACTTAATGGCTTTTTTATATGTTCCACATGTGTTGATACCCATAACTTTCATATATATATTCCTCCTTTATTTTTACACGTTAGCGGTAAAATGCTGTCTAGAAGTGGACTCACACCTCTATATGAAAACGTATAAAATTTATTTCACATTTTTTTCAGCAAAGCGTACATTTATAAGTCGAT
>JBFFKS010000107.1:0-5494 GCA_041555275.1 Xianfuyuplasma sp.
AATGAATATAATTACTAAAAATACTTTTAGGAACCAATCAGGATTTGCAATTCCTACACCAATTAATAAACTAAATGCTCCTAACGTAGTTGCTTTTGTTCCAGCTTGAATACGATTAAATACATCAGGCATTCTTAGAATACCTAATCCACCTAAAAGGTAAAATAATCCACCTATTATCATAAATACATAACTAATGATTTCCATTTTTACCCTCCAAGAATCTTGCGAATACAATTGTTTCTAAAAATGCTAAAATCGCATAGACGATTGCAATATCAAGATATAGTGAATTTTTAAATTGGTTTGCAAGTAAAGCAATTACACCAATCACAATAATATTGAACGTATCTAATGACACAACACGATCAGCGTTACTAGGTCCTTTTATTAATCTGATTACTGCAAATAAAACTCCTAAACCAATTAAGCTAAATACGATTACATCTAATGTCATCTGAAAATACCTCCTAGTAATTTTTCAAATGGACTACTAATATTCTTTCTTTTATCTTCTTCTGTCTCCCCTTTAACAAAAACAGTGTGAACATATATGTTCTCACCATCAACGTCAATTGACAATGTACCTGGTGTTAGCGTTATTGAGTTCGCAAGTGTTAATTTCGCAAAATCACCTTTTAATTCCGTTGGTACTTTAACAATACCTGGATTTAAAGGAATTTTAGGACTTAGAACACGTTTTGCAACATCAATATTAGCTAATACTAATTGCCAAATAAAGACAGGTAGATAAACGAAAATGAATTGTAGAAGTCTTAATGGCAACTTAATATTAATTTCATAGTTAACATATTTTGCGATAATAAATGTCAATACTAAACTAACAATAGCCCCAAGGATTAATTCTTGTACAACGAATCCAGCCAATAAAACATAGACTATAAATAATACAAGAAATGTACCTACATACTTCATAATGATTCCTCCTTTATATTAATTTTCTTTATTCTTATTATATATTTTTACCTTAATAACAAAATTAACCTTTTCTGTAAATGGCCATATCATCCACCTACTAAGCAAAGATTCAATTTCTTTATCAAGACTATAAAGACCATAATCCCCAAGACCCATTCCGAATTTCGAAACATATCCCTCATATATTTCATCCATTACATGTCTATTCTTTATTCCTGCTTGAACACGCAAATCAAATTTACTTCCGATATCTACTTGAAAAATATCACTTAGTACAAATAAAGTACCATTATCATTAAGTAAGTTTAAAATATTTTGATTGAAACGATCAATAATACCAACCATTTCATCCAACATTCTACTCTCTATATACTTAATTAAATGTTCAGGATATCCACTTTCGCGTAATATCGAACACTCTCTCAATACTTGGTTATAAATTAATTGTGTATAAATCGGACTTACATACACAAAATCAAATGTGTTTTTGTATTCTTCCATAAATTCATAATGTTTTATGTTTTCAAGTTTGTTGTCTAATATTTGATCTATTTTTTCAAACGTCCTTGCATTTACAATTCTCTCTTTAAAATCATCGAAAAATAAGTCGTCTTCAAAACCAGTATATTCAACTTGTTTTATTGTGATTTTACTTCTTTCATTTTTCGTAAAATGATATTCGTTTACTGCTTTTTCAACAGTATCTCTATCTATATCAGTTAGTACTATTTTTTCAAACCTTTTCACAAAAAAAGAAAGGGAGAAGTCTTCCATTTTCCCTGAACCTATAACACATATACTTTGCTTCGCATTGATTTTATCAACGCAAGATCGAAGCAATAAACTTACTTGATCAACAAAAAGCTTTTTTGATTTACTCTGATAATTCAAACTGTTATTTAAATTATAATTGAATAACTTTATTTTGTTCATGTTATCACCATAGTTTTATTATAACTACAATGTAAAGAAATAAAAGATGTTATTTCGCATACTAAATAGTTTGATTAAGTCAATAAAACGGCTTTATAGCACAGTTAGGCCAATACAATCATTCTAGTTAGTGTACTATCTATAATTATTATATTTACAAGTGTGCATATGCACAAAATAAAAAAGAGAGCATTCTTAATTAGAATCTCTCTCTTAATTTTAACTATTTTTTGACTGTTCCACTCGATCTGAAATAAATTGATTTGTGTATAACTGAAAATACTTTCCTGATTTCTCAATTAAATCTTTATGATTACCACTTTCTAATATTTTACCATCTTCAAGCACTAGAATTCTATCACTTGTAGTAATGGTTGAAAGTCGATGGGCTACAACAAAACTTGTTCTATCTTTTAGTACGATTTCAATTGCTCTTTGTATACTTTTTTCTGTTTTTGTATCAACACTTGATGTAGCTTCATCCAGAATAAGTATTTTTGGATCGGCAATTAATGCTCTTGCAAAACTAACCAATTGCTTTTGTCCAACGGATAATCTAGCTCCACCTTCACCTACTTCTGTTTCATAACCATTTTCGAATTCGATGATAAAATCATGCGCCTCTACTAATTTACAGGCTTCGATAACTTCTTCTTTTGTAGCATCATGTTTACCATATCTGATGTTCTCGAGAATCGTACCACTAAATAAATGTGGTGACTGTAAAACGTACCCCAAGTTGGCATGTAGCCATCCTAATGATCTATCTTTATAATCTTTCCCATCAATTAGAATTCTACCACTAGTAGGTTCATAGAAACGACATATTAAGTTTACGATAGTTGATTTACCAGCTCCAGTATGTCCAACTAAAGCAACACTTTCACCAGCTTCAACTTGTAACGTAAAGTCTTTTAGTACCTCTTCACCCTTATGATATTTAAAAGTAACATTTTCAAATTTAATATCACCGTATAAAGTTTCCCAGTTTTCTTTTTTGAAGTTTATTACATCCCCATATTTTTCAATTACTTCTGGGCGATCCCATATTTCGGGTTTCTCTTCAATAAGTGAAATTAATCGTTCTGCAGAAGCTTGGGCTTGTTGGAAACGAGCCAAAATGTTGGCAAGTTGCATAACTGGTTCAAAGAAGAACCCAATATATGCGATGAAGATATATAATTTATCAGGTGAAATATCCATATTTAATACACGGACACCACCATAATTGAAGACAAGACCTGTAACTATTGCTGCGATAAACAAGATTGATGGAAAATACAGTCCTGCAAACATTGCTGCTC
The DNA here is from genome assembly GCA_041555275.1 of Xianfuyuplasma sp. Taxonomy (GTDB): domain Bacteria; phylum Bacillota_I; class Bacilli_A; order Izemoplasmatales; family Izemoplasmataceae; genus Xianfuyuplasma. Next base: position 3,177 of record JBFFKS010000107.1, read on the forward strand.
TTATAGAATGTTTTTTCATTGTTCCTGTTAAGCGATCAAAATCTCCAAAATTCGCATCTTCTAATACCAATGTTTTTGTTGTTTTAGCCCCAGTTATTCCTTCATTAAAGGCTCCAGTTATTTTAGAGTTTTCTTTTCTAATACGACGGTACGAGTTTAATATTTTCTTTCTAAAGTAATAACTTAGAACGAATATCACAGGCAGCGATCCAATCGCAATTAATCCAAGACGCCAATCAGTTACTAGCATCATAATCGCCATAATAAACATTGTCAATCCACCCCAAGTTAAATCAATCATTCCCCAGCTTAAAATATCACTAAGGTTTCTTGAATCACTTGTCATCCTTGCCATTATCCAACCTACTGGTGTACGATCGAAATAACTAAATGGTAATTTTTGTAGATTTTCAAACGCTTTTTTACGTAAACTATATGATAATTTTCTTTGGACATTTCCTGCCATCATTATGAAAAGAAATACCATCGAACCAATCATCAGCATAATCACAAAGAACACACCGATGAATGGCACTAAATCATCAATACTACCACTTTGTGCCATTCGTAAAGCATATCCACCAACTTGCGGCCATATTCCATCAATAATTGAAAGTACAACTGCCGCAACAATTCCCCAAATGAAGAATTTTTTAAACGGTTTTATGTATTTAAATATTTTTATCCAGACTTGGAGGTCAAATTTGGAGTTCGCGTACTCTTCTTCTTCAAAGTAATCCATATTTATTCTCCTTTCTCTAATTGTTGATAATCATATTCAACATTAGTTTGGATATCCCATAGTTCACTATATATCCCACCTTTGGTAAGTAACTCTTCATGGGTACCCATTTCACAAATGTTTCCTTGATCTAACACAATAATTTTATCTGCTTCTTGAGCAGTTGTAATACGGTGGGTAATTATAAACACTGTAGTGTCTTTCCAGTATTTATTTAATGCACGTCTAATTTGAATGTCTGTTTCAGTATCTACAGCACTTAAACTATCATCAAAAATTAAGACTGGTTTTGAATCTAATAACATTCGAGCGATAGCAACACGTTGTTTCTGACCACCACTTAATGTTACTCCTCTTTCACCAACAATTGTTTTATATCCACCTTCAAAGTTAACAATATCATCATGTAATGCTGCTATACTAGCTGCTTTATAGACTTTTTCTTGCGTTGCATTTTTGTCCATAATACCAATATTATCGTATACCGTGCGACTAAATAAGAATGGTTCTTGCATAATAATACCAACATTTTTACGAAGATGTTTTTTATTAATTTCTTTGATATCTACACCATCAAAATAGATGCTACCTTTGCTAATATCTAATAATCTAACCATTAAATTGATTAGAGTTGATTTACCACTACCAGTTTTACCAACGATGGCAACACTTTCGCCTTTTTCAACACTAAATGAAATCCCTTTTAATAAAGGCTTATTGTCGTCTTCAAATTGGAATTCGACATTCCTAAATTCAACTTTACCTTTAATTTCAGGTTCATTAGTTGAATCATTTAGATGCTCTGATTCTTTCAACATTATTTCGTCTAGTCTGTCTAGAGCAACCGTTGTCTTACCAAAGTCACCTATAATACGACCTAGTTGACGTAATGGCCATACAATCATTCCAACATAAAGTAGATATGCTGAAAATTGTCCGTAGTCAATCGTTCCATTTACGGTTAAAACCAGACCGACTGACATTGTAACTGCATACTGGATGAATATAATAAAATCTGTTCCTCCCCAGAAATACGCCATTAGTTTTAATAATTTATAGTCTTCTTTCATATAGTCTTCCGAATGAGCTTCAAATTTAGCAATTTCGTATTTTTCATTCGCGAACGCCTTTACTACTCGAATACCAGATACACTTTCTTGTAAAGTTGTTGTCATTTTACCTTCAGCTTCTTCTACTTTTTTGAATATTCTTTTAACATATTTAAAATAAAAGAAAGTAATGACAAATATGATAGGAGCTACCATAACAGCATAGATAGTCATCTCAACATTCATAATCATCATTTGATAAATTACAAATCCAATCAAGAAAACTAATCTAAAAATTTCAATGAGTTGCTCACCCACAAATGCTCGATAGGTTTCTACATCTGTTGTACATCTTTGAATCAAATCTCCCGTTTCTGCATGGGAATGATAAGTAAATGATAAGTCTTGAAGTTTTTTATATAATGAGTTTCGCATATTATATGCGACTTTTTCTGTAAAGACAGCATTAATCATTCGTCTAATAAACATAAATATTACACGGATTAAAGTGAATGCTACGTAGATTA
>JBFFKS010000108.1:0-5479 GCA_041555275.1 Xianfuyuplasma sp.
CTGTAACTGTATAAGTAACAGTGTAAACACCATCAACAGCAGTATTAACTGTATCTCCAGAAACTACGATAGCACTCGTTAAGTCTCCATCAGTTAAATCGTTTGCAGAGACTCCTTCTAGAGGATCAAATGCAGCATCACGGTCTAATATAATATTTGTGATTCCTGAAAGAACTGGAGGAGCATTATCTACTCCACTACCACCTTCGATTTTAATATCATCTACCCAGATTGTAGCATCTAGATCTGATAAGAATCCTTCATTATTACCCATTTCAAAGACCAATGCACCTCTATTTAAGTTAGCTGCAGCATTTTGTCCTGACATGTTAAATATAATTTCATAATCTGCCCATTCTGTACCAACAGTTATAATGTCAAATCCTTCAGGTTTGAATGGATAGAAATATGGTGCCCCACCAAGTAACTCACCAAAGTTAATGTGAACTGCTTTGTCAGGTAAACTTGATTTCATTCTAAATGTAATACGATAATCATAATCTTCTTCCATCGGAATACCTTGGAAGTCAAGACGTGTACCATATCTTACACTTGAAGATTCAGTTACCATTTTCATAGTACCATCTTCGATTGAAACATCTAAAGCTCCACCTTCGGCAACGTAAATATCCCAGCCATCAAGGTCAGATGCATCAGAGAAGTCCCAACTGATTAATTCAGGTCCACCATCCCAAGTAATTGGAACAGGATTAATAGTTACTTGTGCCTGAACTGTTTTTAAAACTCCCAATGCCAATACTGTATAAGTTACAACACAGTTTAGAGGTACGGTTGTTTCCAATGTACCATCAGCTGCGATTGTACATGTAGGTGAAGTTACTGTGATAAATGATGAGTAATCTAAATCATCATTCCCAGTAGCTGTGATTCCCGTTAATAAGTTTACTTCAGCACCAACTAATACTTCAATATCAGCTACACCAGTTATGGTTAACGCTGATAAATCAGGTTGATCTTCTCCACCAAACAGATCACATCCGCTTAATGTAAAGACAAAAATTAATGCCGTTAATGCTATTAATAATTTCTTCATAATCTTTTCTTTTCCTCCTAATTATTATAGTGACATTTAATCTATATATATTCGCCATTTACAGCACGAAAAAACATAGATATGTCTCTTTTGTATAAAGTATATCATATTACGAAATCGTTTTCAACAGAAAAACTAAATCGTTTTCTAAAATCGCTTACATGTATATTAAACGGCTTTGTTCTCTTGTTTTGAGTCAATCGCCTTTTAGCGAGTATTAAAGCCCTTTCCATTTAAAAACTTTATAAGGTAATCAATAATTAAAACCATAAAAATTATAAAAAAAAAGGACATCGTCCTTTTATTTATAATCGCTAAAATCATCTGGAAATAGACCATACTCAATTAGTCGCTGCATATCCCATTCAACGTGCGTACCTTGATCTATTTTATAACTCCAAAAGAACCATCCCATACCCTCTTCATATGCATTTAATTGTGCATTAGCAAAAGCAATTTTAACATCTTCTATTGATTGTGCATTTAGGTTTTCATATACATTCCCTTGTAATCCTAAAGACCATTCACCAACAATTACAGGTACGATGTCATCATATCTATGAATTGCTTTCTTACTTTCAACCTCTACCCAATTTAAGTGATCAAAAATATCAAAATCACTCCAAAAATCACCAAAAATCTGATAGATATGAATATCAAAGAATACATTTTCAAAATCATTGTTTGTAAAAAATGGCACCCATGAGTAATCCATATATCCTCTAAATCCGTCATGGAATCCAACCCAAACAGTTTGGTTATGTGATCTGATTGCATTATATGAATCTACATAAAATTGTTGTAATACAGTCATGTCGACTGCCCATGCTGGTTCGTTTAATACTTCTATTCCCCATAATGATGAATAACCACTGAAGTGGAATGAGATGTCTTCTAAAACATCTACTGTCATTTGAACATACTCAGGATTCTGATACCATTCAAATATGCCACTCATTCCACCATTATCAAATCCATTTTGACAACCTGGTGCAGTGTGCAAATCTAGTAATACTTTGATATCATATGTAATTGCCCATCTCATTGCTCGTTCTAAATACTCAATGCTTGAAGCATACTCTACTTCTTCTTCACCTGGCCACTCATAAGCGACACCGCCCCATAACCACCATGGGATAGGGATACGAACATACTCAATACCATGATCTGCTAGAAATGCAAAATCCTCTTCGGTAATAAAAGTATCCCAGTGGTTTTCTAGTACTTCAGCAGCATTTTCTTTTTGTTCCATAAATGCCGTTTCATCACTTCCGTTCACCCCTTGAAATAACTCTGGTGTCATCCATCCTTCAAGAACGAACCATCCACCTAGATTAACACCACGTATAGTACCCACTTTGAAGAAGTCTAATTCTTCAATCTCTAAACGCCCTTTCGCAAAATAGAAATTGAATGTGTCTTTACGTAAACTTGAATCTCGATCTTCATTATTATTAGAATCCCAATATAAATAATCTCCTGCGTTTGCCATCGTATCAAACGCATCATAGAAATTATAATCTGTGATGTTATTAATGATAGCCCACTGGATAATATCCTCTTTTGTTTTTCCTATAAAATTAGGAACATCCATTTCTGTCTCAGGATTTAATCCTCTTGAATACATGATACTAACAGTCGTTTCAGCTTTTACTTTTTCACCTTCGGCGATACTTTGATAAAATACAACTCCTGGTAATACATCATCGTTATAATCCGAAGTCACTTCTAGATCAATATCATTTTCACTAGCCCATTTTAATGCGTCACCATATTCCATACCGACTAAACTGGTGATTTCAATTTTTTCCTCTGTACAACCTACTAGTGTTAAAGCAAAAACAAAAGTTGTAATAAATAGCAATACCTTTTTCATGTTGGTTCCTCCCCATTGTTTTCAATTGTAGTAAGATTTTACCTTTTCCATATTATTGATTAGCACATAAATTCTATTACAACAAACTCAATAATAAAAGTATGACTTGTTCGTTATTTTATACACGTTTATAAAATATCTCAAGTTGAAAATCTGATTATATTTTATGTAACGATAATATTGTATCATAGATTTTACGAAAGCGTTACCGTTAATTAAAAATTATTTCGTTATTTATAGTTTTCCAATTTAACAGTGCGATATAGTGTAAATAAAAAACGGGCATAAATACCCGTTTTATACGTATTTTAGAATCATATTCGAAACTTTTTCGTATCCATTTTCGTTCAAGTGGAATCCATCTAGTGTGTAGTTTAAATCTAATTGATCAAAACTATTTCGAACTTCTTTTGAAGTGTCAACATACTTGATACCATTGCGTCTTGCATAGTTACGAAGATAATAATTTATCATGCTGATATCAAAGTTATCTCTTGCATCAACATATTCTCTATTTATATAATCACGATTTACAGTATTTACTGGAATCACACTTAAAATGTGAATTTTAGTTTCACTGCTTCTTTTTTGTATTTCCTTGGTAATCTCTATGATATTATTATAGATTTCTTTGACATTCCTTTGATCAAACCCTAGATCGTTTGATCCAATGGCAATAAATACTTTGCTTGGTTTATATTTGATACAACGTTTGTATAAAGACTCTTTTAATAAGACCGTTGTGTCTCCTGATATACCATTATTGTATATTATATGATTATCTAATTGCGTTTTCATATCCAAACGTTCAATAACACAATCCCCTAATAACACAATATTTCCTTTTTCGATATTGCGATGTGCAATTTCTTCTACTTTACTTTTATAATGCTTTTTCATTTTATTTAAGTTAATCATGTTCCACCTCTACTTAGTAAATTCCCCAGATGACGAAAATATTCTTTTAATAATAATAAGAGTCAATAATGCAAATACGGATAATGCAACACCTAATTCTATATAACCTAGTCCAAAAACTATCCCAATTATTGCACTGATCCATAAGGTTGAAGCAGTGGTTAATCCTGTTACATAACCGTTGGTTTTAATGATTGCTCCAGTACCTAAAAACCCAACTCCAGCAATGATTTGTGCAATGATACGTTGTCTTTCAACAATAATATTTTGTGCCAAATCTGGATTTTCTCTAATAAACGTTAATGAATCAGTAACCATATACTCTTGAACAATTGCTAAAGCACATGCTCCAAACGCAACCATCAAGTGTGTGGTCATACCTGCAATTTTATGTTTTTTCTGACGTTCAAAACCAATTAATCCTACAAATAATAGTGTTAATCCTAGACTTTGAAGTATATATAAAATATTAATAGTATGTTCCATAAAGTCACCTACCTTCTAATATAACATTAAATTATAAACGCTTTCATTGCAAATTGCAATACAAAAGGCGAAGAAATTTATTCTTCGCCATAGTGTGTAATTTATTCTGTTTCTTGGCTATAATCCATAGCTTCGTAACGTTCGTACATCTTGTATCTACGTTGTGCTTCTCTCATATTCGTATCTAATAATTCTTCTGCATGTTCTGGGTTAATATCTACAAGTTGAGCGTAACGTGCTTCATTCAATAAGAATTCTTTATAACGATCCCAGTTCGGTTTTTTAGAATCAATTTTGAATGGGTTTTTACCAAGTGGTTCTAAACGTGGGTCGAATCTGAATGTTGGCCAATAACCACATTCAGTTGCTAGTTTAGATTGGTTTCCTGAGTTTGTTAAACCACCTTTGATTTTGTGAGCAATACATGGAGAGTAAGCTAAGATGATTGATGGTCCTTTGTATTCTTCAGCTTCTTTGAATGCTTTTAGAACTTGTTGTTGTGATGCACCATGAGATACTTGTGCAACATATACATGACCATAACTCATTGCGATTGCTGCTAAATCTTTTTTCTTACCAGCTTTACCAGATGCAGTAAATTTAGCAATTGATCCTGTTGGAGCAGATTTACTTGATTGTCCACCAGTATTTGAGTAAACTTCTGTATCTAGTACTAAAATGTTAATATCTTCACCGTTTGCAATAACATGGTCTAATCCACCATAACCGATATCATAAGCCCATCCATCTCCACCAATAATCCAGTTTGATTGTTTTACGATGTAGTGTGATAATTCTTTTATTTCTTCAGCGAATTCGTCTGTACTGTTTTCAACAAGAGGCATTAGTTTATTGTATACATCTAATGTCACATCACCATTATCTCTGTTTTCTAACCATTCAGTGAATAATCCACCTAATTCTTTATTGTCTTTATTTGCTACAAAGATATTTTGTAAACGATCACGAAGTGCTTCGTTTCCGTGTCTCATACCGAAACCAAATTCAGCATTATCTTCGAATAAACTATTTGCCCAAGCAGGTCCTCTTCCATTATCTAATGTAGTGTATGGAGTCGCAGGGAATGATGCCCCATAAATACTTGAACATCCTGTTGCGTTAGCAATTTGCATTCTTTCTCCGAA
>JBFFKS010000109.1:0-5459 GCA_041555275.1 Xianfuyuplasma sp.
TAATCTTTTTAAATCATCTATCAATAATTCAACATTGAAGTATCTCCTCATATTATCACCTATTACTTTCTATAATGTGCATTATATCATAAAATATAAGGATGTCTATAAAATTATAGTGGATTTCGATTACAAAAATATCGCAAAATGGTTTGGTTTATTTGTATATTTTGTTATTATATATAAGAGGTGAATATTATGCTGACACTAGTCTTAAAAGAAGCAAAATCAAAAAACAATATTCTTTTATTTATCGCACTCTTCCTCTTCTTCTTAGGATTATATACTTTTCTAGACTTTGAGGGTAGTACAAACTACAATGTAATGGTTCGGAATTTCGGCCTAGGTATTACTATTATTCATATCCTTATTAACATTATAATTGCTGTTCTAACAAGTATTATGGTTGGGTTTAGTGTGATTAACTACAAATTATTTAAAGTTGATCCTAAGGGTTCTAACACGATACCCTTTGCTACTTTTATATTCGGTTTGTTAACTTTCGGATGTACAGGATGTGTAGTCGCATTCCTTAGTGCTGTAGGGATTGCATTCTCACCAATAGTATTTCCTAATGCGAATTTATTATGGAAATTAATTGCATTACTATTTGTTATTATTGGATTTGTTTGGATAATGTATTCAATCCAAACCACAAAATGTAAAATTAAAAATCACGAATAAGCTTCGATTGAAGCTTTTTTTGATTGTCTTACGTACAAAAAAACAATATAATGATAAAGAGGTGGTTTCATGAAAGACAACGTAAAATTACGAATACTACAGACTTCTGATTTACATGGTTATGTATATCCTTATAACTATTCAACCAGACAAGAGGAAAATGTTGGCATTGCTAAGTTAAGTACAGTTATGAAAAAATATCGTGACGAAAATACAATTTTAATCGATACTGGAGATACCATCCAAGGGAGTCCTTTAACCTACTACCAAGCAAAAGAAAACATGCATGAAATCAATCCTATGGCAAACATATTTAACTACTTAAAGTATGACTATTTCACACTTGGTAATCACGAATTTAATTATGGTATGGATTATTTGTGCCACTTCTTACATAACCTAAAACCTATGATTCTCAACTCAAACCTATTGGATATAAAAACGAATCAACCGTTTATCGGTAAGCCATATCATATTATGGAGATACCTAATTGGCCAAAGGTAGCTATAATCGGAGCAACTACACACTATATCCCTAACTGGGAACAACCTGCTCACATTGAGAATCTCGATATCAAAGATGCGTTTGAAACAACAAAAAAATATGTTGATGAAATAAAAGATGTGGTTGATTTCATAATTGTAAATTATCATGGTGGTTTTGAAAGAGATTTTATTACTTGCGAATTGGATACAGCAGATACAGGTGAGAACCAAGGTTTTAAGATGCTACAAGAGATTCCTGAAATTGATTTACTCTTAACAGGACACCAACATCGTAGTTTAAGCGGCAACCTTTTTGGAACTCACTATACACAACCGGGATACAACGCTAGACAAGTCGCTAAAATTGATATCAATTTTGAATATATAAATAATGAATGGCTTCCATTTATAAGTAATGAATTAATCGATATAGAAAACAATATAGCAGATCAAGATATTTTGGATCTAATCCGAAATGTTGAAGAAAAAACTCAATCATTTTTAGATACACCAGTTGGTACTATGGACAAAGATTTACTTATACCAAATCAATTAGAGGCGCGTTTAAACAAACATCCTCTTGTCTCGTTAATAAATCAAATACAACTTGAGTATATAAATGCTGACATCGCAATGTGTTCACTTGCAAATCAGGTAAGTGGTTTTAAAAAAGTGATTACGATTAGAGATGTTATTGGTACCTATGTTTATCCTAACACATTGGTAGTTAAGAAAATGAGTGGTAAAATACTTAAACAGGCACTAGAAAAAACGGCAGAGTTTTTCACAATAAAAGAAAATAAAATCGTCATTTCAGATGATTACAATCATCCAAAACTTCAATTATACGCTTATGATATGTATGAAAATATCGAGTACACTATGAAAATTAGTAACCCCATTGGAAATCGTATAACGAATTTAACATTTAAAGGAAAACAAGTGAAAGAGGATGACGTATTTAGTGTAATAATGAACAACTATAGAGCTAGTGGTGGTGGAGATTACTTCTTCATAAAAGATTGCGAGGTTATTAAGGATACACAAATTGAAATTATCGAACTGATTATTAACTATATCTTAAAAAACAAGCACATCACTATTCATCATCAAAATAATATCAAAATAACTTTGTAGATTCTAACACAATATCATTTGAAAAGGAGCTAATAATTTAGCTCCTTTAATTTTGTAGGTGTATCTCTTATTTATTCCTCTTCTTGAGGAACATCTTTCTCTAATATAACCACTTTATACAAATCGTCTTCAATTTTGAAAATATCAATTTGATTGCCCTCTTCACCTTTAGCATTTACAAATTCAACCAAATCTGTTTTTGAAGTAAACATCTTTGTTTTCTGTTTGAATCGGAAATGTTTGTGAGGTTTCGCCGGTCTTGGCGGTCTTGGTGGTCTTGGCGGTCTTGGAGTACGATGTCGTTTAATAATGATGTCTTCGTCATCTCCAGATCCAAATACTACAAATGGTTCATCTTTACAGCACTCTTCTTCGTGGTGGTGACGGCGCTCTTTATGTGCGTGTTCATGATCCGCATCATAGAATTTATTCACAAATATTTTTTCCACTTTTTCACTCTCTCTCACACCTACAATAATATTATATCACTTTTTTTACAAAGCGTAAACTTCATGTGATAAAATATAATAAAGAGGTGATGCCAGTGCTTTTAAGAAATACACATTTAGAAATTAATCTGGATCAGTTTCATAAGAATATTGAAGAAATTCTAAAGATAGGTAATGAAATCGTACCAATTCTTAAATCAAATGCTTATGGTCATGGTCTTTTAGTAATTACTGAGGAATTGGAAAAGTATCCACAGATTAAGCTCATTGGTGTAGCCACACTAAATGAAGCTGTCAAAATAAAAAAAATTACATCTAAAAGAATATTAATCATTGATTATTTAGAAGATAACAGACTGATATATGCTGCTGAAAATGGATTTATCCCAACTATTTGGACGTTTCATCAAGCTACTTTATTACAAAATAAAGTGGATGTTTTTATTAATGTAGATACTGGTTTTCATCGTGCAGGTGAATATCCTTCTGATATTTATATGAAAGAATTAAATAACATTCAAAAATTGAATGATGTAAATATTTTAGGAATATTTACTCACTTAAGACTTATCAATCTTGATTTTGATCAATACCAGTATAATGAATTTATCAAATTCGTTAACTCTCTGCCTTTCAAAATAAAATATATAAGTGTATCCGATAGTATTTCACTCACAAGACACACTTCTTTTAATCAAAACCTTATTCGAGTAGGAGCATTATTATTTGGTTTAACTGCTAAAAGTGAGACTGATAAAATAGATGTTAAACCAATTCAAACATTAAAATCAAAAGTTACTAGGATTAAGCTTTTAAAGGCCAATCTAGGACTTGGATACTCTGAAAAGAAATATGAAACTGATAAATTAATTGCAACAATTGGAGTAGGCTACAGTGATGGTATACCCCGTCTAACAAACGACACCTTAATAACTATCAATGGCACATTATGTCCAATTTTAGGTATTAATGGGATGGATCAAATTGTTGTGGATGTTACCAATGTTAGTGTATTACTTGGAGATGATGTGATTTTATTTGGGAAAGATGGACTTTCTCTAGAAGAATTTAGCACTCTCTTAAAAACTAATAAAAATGATGTAATTTCAAGAATTAGCTCGCGTGTGCCACGATTGTACATTAAGAATACTAAACCATATAAACTCGTGGATGAAATGGCAGGTATAATCGATGAATATTAAAGAGTTTGTTCATTCAATAAACGATGAAATTATCGAATATAGAAGATATTTCCATATGAATCCAGAATTAAGCAAAATGGAGTATAAAACTCAACAAAAAATAATTGAAATATTAGAAAAATATAACATTAAATATAAGAAAGCAGCGAATACCGGTATAGTGGCTTACATCCAAGGAACTGAAGATGGAAAATGTGTTGCAATTAGAGCAGACATCGATGCTTTGCCTATAATGGAAAAGAACGAAGTACTTTATAAATCACTAAATGAAGGTGTGATGCATGCTTGTGGTCATGATGCACATACTGCTATACTATTAGGAACATGTATTACATTGAATAAATTTAAAAACACTTTTCGTGGGACAATTAAGTGTATTTTCCAACCAGATGAAGAAGTAAGTGCTGGAGCAAAGCGCATTGTTGAAGAAGGATTCATGGATAATCCCATAGTAAATTATGTTATTGGGCTACATGTAATGCCGTATATAGAAAGCGGTAAAATCGAAGTGAAATATGGTAGATTAAACGCCTCATTAGGTACTATAGAAATAGTAGTTAATGGTAAAAGTTCCCATGCTGCATATCCTGAAACTGGTGTTGATTCAATTACAATAAGCGCTTTGGTTATAAGCAATCTACAATCAATAATAAGTCGTAATATATCTCCTCTAAATCAAGCTGTTTTATCATTTGGGACAATTAAAGGTGGAGTAAAAACAAATATAATTCCAAGCAAGGTTGAAATCAGAGGTACCTTAAGAACAACAGATGCATTAACCAGAGCGTTTATAATTAAACGTATCAAGGAAGTAACATATGCAACCTGTGAAGCTTTCGGCGCTACTGCTGAGGTGAATTATTATGAGGGGTATATGGAATTAATCAATGATGATTATGTAATTGGAAAAATTATAGAGGTTGCAGAAACAGAAATAGGTTCTACAAACATAATTTACAAAGAACTCCCATCTATGGGTGGAGAAGATTTTGGATATTATCAAACAAGAGCACAAGGTGCATTTTTTCACTTAGGTTGTGGTAACAAAGAACGAAATATTATATCATCAACTCATACAGACACATTTGATATAGATGAAACATGTTTGCAGACTGGTATTTTATTACAAGTAAAAAATGCAATCAAATTATTAGATGTATAGTATTCTTACACTTTTAGGCTTACTTAAAAATTAGCAATATAATGAACGATAGCTAACAGATTCCTTATAAATTAATGTGATTCTTTAAAAAAATATTCAAAAAAGATGTGAAATTTATCCAATTAAAACACAAATTGTAAAACCGTTAATCAACTATGGATTAACGGTTTTTTTTCCTATTATGCGTATTCCTATTAATATTACTACCAAACCAATTATCGTTAAAATCGTAATTTTCTCGTTTAAGAAAATGAAAGACCATAAAATGCCAAATACAGGCATTAAGTATGTTACTGTCAATGACTTAACTGGCCCTATTTCTTTTATTAATTTAAAATA
>JBFFKS010000110.1:0-5440 GCA_041555275.1 Xianfuyuplasma sp.
GTTTCATTACTTGCTTTTGGAACACTCTATTTTACTATGTATTCCGATTACGCAATTTCTACTATAAATGCAAGCAACCTATTGATATACCAGATACTTTCTATAATACTATATTTTGGTTCTTTAACGGCAGCAATTTTGTTGTTCTTTTCAATATTGATTAAAACAGAATCTAGTATGACCAAAAGAATTTTCGTTGTGTACTTTACGGTGTTCTTTTTCGCAGTATTCGTACAAGTTTCACTCTTTATAACTGATGTTATAGATCGAGATAATCCGTTCCATATAATGAGATTAAGTTCGATAACAAATGTATTATATTATGGTTCAATATTCACTATATATATTGTAATATTTAAGAAATATTTTATTGATGAATTTACAAAGTTCAAGTTGAATATAAGGTTATATGTAATCACACTTATTGTTGGATTTTTCCTTATATTAGTGGTCGCAATTATGGCAAATATTCTAATTGTAGCAACAGGAGAAACAGATACCTCAGCAAACCAACAAGCGCTAAATGCTCTCTTAAATGGTGCTTGGTTCGATAAGTTTTTCTTATTTTTGTTTAGTGTAGTGTTTGCGCCTGTTGTTGAGGAAATGATTTTCCGAAAAGCAACATTTGATTTTCTAGACAAACAAAAAATGTCACCATTAATGACGATCTTCATTTCTGCAGCGTTCTTCGGTTTGGTTCACGTTACAAGCGGTGACTTTGTGCAAGTTATTTATTATAGTGCACTTGGTGCATTTCTCGGTTTAGCATATCATTTTTCTAAACGTAACATCTATATACCTATTGGAATTCATCTATCCTTGAACTTGTACGTTGTTATCAACATGTTATTTTAAAGCATTCCATCTGGAATGCTTTTATTTTAGGGTACTAATAAGCTTTAGTACACGCTCAATTTCATTTTGACTTAATGGTCCTTCACTGTTTTCAACAAACACTTCAATCGGTTCTAATGCAACTTTGATTTTTTTCTTCTCCAAAATACTCAATAAGGTATCATTCGAGTATCCAAATTTTTTCACCATAACTTTTAAAATTTTCGGAGTGGTCTCATCAATTTTCATTCTTGTATCAAAAATAACGATTAGTTTTAGACTCTCCTTGGGTATTTTTTTCGTAAAAGAAACAATACCTTTTGTCGGACGGAATCCTCTTGTTGGAGATCCAATCACAATCAAATCATATTCATCAATACTTCGATTAAATTCATTTACTTTGAATAAATCACTTTCTAAAAACTGAGCGATTTCTTCTGCTACTTTTTTAGTATTGCCAAAAAAACTATCATAGATAACAAGTGACTTCATACCATTTTCCACCTCATATATTTTATTTTATAAACTAATTATACCCTATTTTTTTGTAAAAATCTTAAACTTTAAAAATAATAAACGCTAATCTATAGTAAAAGATTAGCGTTTATTTGTTTTCTGCTGTGATAAGAAGATTGTATAATTCGTCATTATTTGTGTACAATGCAAATTCAATAACGGTATATCCATTGTATTTTTTATGATAATCAACTTGTTTTTTAGAAATAAGTTTTATTACATCAAAGTTACCAACAAGGACTGCATAATAAATTGCATCCATTTCCATTTTATCTATATTATATATTGAAGCATTTTTGCTTAACAAACGCTCCACCAAATATGTCTCTTGATTCATTATTGCATAAAATAGTGGGGAGTTGCCAAAAATATCTTTTTGATTGACATCAGCGATATTAATTAAAGTATCTGCTTTGTCAAATTCATCTTTCACAATCGAGAATGTAAGGGCGTTAGATTTTAATTTTGATTGATATTCTTTGTCATTTTTAAGTTTATTAAACAATTCAATGGCTTCGAATTTATTTTTCATTACTGCCACATCATAAGGGGACTGATTAAACTTAGATTGATCATAACTAGTTAAACCTGATTCCAAAAATGTTGGAACCATTTCAAAATCAGGGTGTTCTACCGCTAGATGAAGTGGAGTTTGGTTATAACTTGTTTTCGCATAGGGATTTACTCCTTGTTCAATGAGAAATTTTACAATATCAACTCTCGAGAAAGAAGCTGCGTAATGTAATGTTGATTGATTTCGCAAATCACATGAGTTTATTATCGCTCCTTGTTCAACCAAAAATTTAACAGCTTTTATTTTTTTAGATCTAACTGCAAATTGCATAACTGAAGTATGATTTTCATCTGTTAAGTATATATCAGCATGATGTTTTAATAATAAATCTAGTACCTCAACACTTCCTTTAAAAGCTCCACGGTGAAGGGGTGTTTGTTGTTTGTCATTAAATACATTGGGATCAGCGCCATTATTTAGAAGTTCCTCAACGATTTCCTTCGCACCCATATAAGATGCGATATGAAGTGGTGTTTCCAAATATTTATCTCCAATATTGGGATCAACTCCTAATTCAAGTAATAAACGTAATGAATAGAGAGCCTTATTACGGGCTGCATAGTGAAGTAATGTTTGATTACGATCGTCTTTAACAAAAATATCATATCCACTTTCAACGTATGTAATTATATATTTTGCATCATTATTTAAAGCGGCTTGAAAAATCGATTCACTTGAACCATCTCCATGTTCTAAATATTTGCTTAAATTCAATCTCTTCACCTCCTAAGCCTACATTAAAAAAATACCATAAATCGAAAAAAAATACCACATTTAGATGTGATATTTTTTAAAATATGTCGTAAAATTATCTAACTGCTTCTTTTAATACTTTACCAGCTTTAAATGCAGGTGATTTTTGTGCAGGAATATGGATTTGCTCGTTAGTTCTTGGATTGTGACCAACTCTTGCTTTTCTATCACGTACTTCGAAAGTACCAAATCCTGTTAACACAACTTTTTCCCCACCAACTAAAGATTCTTGGATAGCAGCTAATGTAGAGTTTAATGCAGTTTCTGAATCTTTTTTTGTTAAACCTGAAACTTCTGCAATTCTAGCGATTAATTCTGTTTTATTCATATCTTTACCTCCTATATTTTTTTTACTAACTATATTATAGCAGTTTCTCGGCTTTATTGCAAGCCTTTTCCCATTTTGGTAAAGAAAAACCACAATTTTTATAAAAATGTGGTCAATTTTATAATTTGGCTACACTACTGCATTAAAGCCTTTACATTTGAGAGTGCATTCATATGATGGTATTTAGTGTTCACTTTTCTTTGTTCTTCCGAGTAATTGTTTGTATGCTAACTCTGGACTCATTTTATTAAATAAAACATTGTAAATCGCTGTAATTATCGGCAAATCCAAATCATGTTCCACGGCGTACTTATAGGCTGCTTCGCATGTTCTGATACCTTCAACAACCATTGTCATAGATGCCAATGTTTCTTCAAGGTCTTTTCCGTGTCCAATCTTAAATCCAGCTTGGTAATTACGAGAGTGTGGGCTTGTACAGGTAACGATTAAATCACCTACACCAGTTAGTCCAATCAACGATTTTGTATCTGCACCATACGATTCGTAAAATTTTTGCATTTCGAAGAGTCCTCTTGTAATTAATGCTGCTCGAGCATTATCTCCGAGTCCTTTTCCAGCAATAAGACCACTTGCAAGAGCGAAAATATTTTTTAAAGCACCACCAAGTTCAACACCCTTAAGATCTGTCGAAGAATAGACTCTAAAGTAATCATTATTATGAAATAGTGATTGTGCAAATTTGGCATCATTTTCATTCTCACTTGCTGTTGTAACTACTGTTGTCATTTGACGAATTACTTCCTCTGCATGGGATGGACCACTTAATGCAACGAACCCTTTTAAGTATTCTTTAGGAACCATTTCTTGAAACACTTCAGAAACTCTTAAAAACGATTCTGGTTCTATTCCTTTTGCTGCATTGATAAACAGTTTAGGTTCCTTTATATACTCTAATATACTGCTAAGTGCAACACGTAATACCTTTGTCGGTACTACGAATAATATAACATTACTAAAATTAATAGCATCTTCGATATTTGTTGTTGCTTTAATCTCTTCTGGTATGTCTTCATTTAGTTGAAGACATATATGAAGTTCATTAATTTTTTTTACGATCTTAGGATTAACATCATAGACAAGTATTTCATGTTTGTTTTGGCTTAATACAGATGACAAAGCTAATCCCCATGAACCTCCACCAATAACGGTTATTTTCATCTAATCACGCTTTCTTAATATTATTTTAATTGGAGTACCTTCAAAATCAAAAGACTCTCTTAATCGATTTTTTAAATATCTTTCATAACTAAAATGCATAATGTTTTCATCATTAACAAACAAAACAAATGTTGGTGGTTTTGATGCAACTTGTGTAGCATAATAGACTTTTGCTTTACCACCATTATGAATTTTAGGTGGATTAACGTAGAATGCATCTAGTACTACATCATTTAGAACACTTGTCTGCACTCGTCTATTATAATTGAAATATACCTTTTGAATTTCTGGAAACAATGTCGAAACACGTTTTGTTGTTTTTGCACTTAGATAAATGATTGGTGCATAAGTAATAAATTGGAAATGAGATCTTAATTCTTTATCCCAACGATTCATTGTGTTTGTATCTTTAACAACGGTATCCCATTTATTTACAACAATAATGACAGCTTTTCCTGCTTCTGTTGCATATCCAGCTATTTTTTTATCTTGTTCTCTAATACCCGTTTCAGCATCAATTAATATCAAGCATATATCACTTCTATCAATAGCACTTAACGCACGTAAAACACTATACTTTTCAGCGTTTTCATATACTTTCCCACGTTTACGAAGTCCAGCAGTATCGATGACAACATAATCTTGTTCATTGTAAGAAAATAGACTATCAATCGAATCACGTGTCGTTCCTTCTATTTTAGATACAATTACTCTGTTTTCACCAAGTAATGCGTTAAAAAGAGATGATTTTCCAACGTTGGGTCTTCCAATCAAACATAATTTTATACGATCTTCTGCATATTCTACATCCTTAATTTCTGGTAATTTGTGCACAACACTATCAAGTAAATCACCAATTCCAACACCATGTTTTGAAGATATTGGTACTGGATCCCCTAAGCCAAGGCTATAGAACTCGTACATTGTATCTGTTAAATTCACATCATCTGCTTTATTCAAAGCAACTACAACTGGTTTATCGGCTTTATATAACATTCTTGCAATATAAGAATCATCATCAGTAATACCACTTCTAATATCACACAAGAAAATGATTAAATCCGCTTCTTCTATTGCAATTTCAGTTTGAGATTTGATTTCATGGATAAAAGGAGCATCGTTAAAGTCGATCCCCCCGGTGTCAATAATGTTAAATTCTTTTGTTAACCATTCGCCTTTGGCGTAGATTCTATCTCTAGTAATCCCTGGTTCATCATCTGTTATTGATAGTCTACTACCAATAATACGATTAAATA
>JBFFKS010000111.1:0-5431 GCA_041555275.1 Xianfuyuplasma sp.
ACAAATCGCCAACTAGAAGTAGAAACACTACTATTCTCAAATGATACAATAACAGTCCTATACAATGAAACAAATAACAGCATTAATGTCTATGATTCATCTACTAATAATGAACTAGAGATTGTTGATTTAGAAAAAACTTCTATTCCTTCTTTATACTACTCAATTAAGTTGTTATCAAACTTTTATGAGGTAGGCTTTAATAAAGGATATGTTCTAATAAGTACCGCTGATGGCATTCTAAAAATTAATTATAATAAAGCCAGTAACTAAAGAAATAAAAACGGATAGAAACTATCCGTTTTATTATTACTTTTTATATTTTGTATAATCAAAGTTGTTGATAAAATCAATGACTTTTTCTTTTGGCATTGGTTTTTCGAATAAGTAACCTTGTGCAAGTCTACCACCAGCGTCATTTGCCATTTCAAGTTGTTCTATTGTTTCTATACCTTCCACACAAATTGTACTACCTGATGCTCTAATCGCTTTGATGATTGTATAGAAACCATCCACTTTCTTATCGTTTGTTTTTTTAGATGGTAGTAATGATTTATCTGTTTTAATGGTTCTTAGTTCTCCTGAAAGTACATCAGATAATTTAGATACACCGGCACCAAAATCATCTACCACAATTGCATATCCTTTGTTTTGCATATAGCGTAAGGTTTCAATTGATATAACCCCTAAATTCATATCTTCTGAGATTTCAAAAAGTGAATTTTCAATTGGGATTACTCGTTTCTTAACGAATCTATCAAATTTTGTATTATCCTTTTCAAACATCATCAGTGTTTCAGCTGATAAGTTAACTGAGAACGTCATATCTTTGATTTGATCACAAATTTCTAATAATTCAATATATTCCTCTTGTAGCTTATCAAATAAATTTCTATCAACAAGTTCCACATATTTTACCTTTTTAACAACACTAATAAACAAAGCCGCAGAACGTATTTCTCCTTTATATAACCATCTTGATAAAACCTCAAACCCGTCAATCAATCCTGTTTCGATGTTTATGATTGGTTGATAATATGGAATTAATTTATTTTTCCTAACGTCTTCAATAAGTTGTTGTTCAATAACTTTTATTTCATCATAATGCATCATCAAGCTATCATTCACAACAGTGAAAGCTTTACCTTCTTTTTTCGCATCATACATTGCATAATCTAAATACATTAACATTGATTCTAAATCAATTGTATCTTTAAGATCTTCTAGAACCCCAATTGAGATTGTTATATCAACATCTTGTTTTAGTTCTTCATTGTAAAAAATGAACTGTGTTGAAATTACTTTTTCTCTAAAATCTTTGATTGTCATAGGTACTTTTGAAACCAATATGAATTCATCACCGCTAATTCGATACACTCTAAAATCTTCTATTTCTTGTAATTTCTTTGATAATTCTATTAAACACCAATCACCAAATAAATGCCCTAATGTATCATTTAGAATTTTAAATTTATTTACATCCGCAAAAGCAATTAACATTCCATTAAATTGATTAGATTCATAGTCACTGATAAACTTCGCTCTATTAAAATCTCCTGTTAAGGAATCATGTGCTGCATTATGCAGAATCTCTTTGTTTAATAAAAGACTTCGGAATAGGAAATAACATATTATTGAAATAATAATCATTCCTGCTATACGGGTTAATAAATTAGTTACAAAACTAGATTCAAATCCAGAATCAGATACTTCTACAATCCATGCAATGTACTTATTTTCATATGTTGTAGTTACTGTATTTCCTTCTAAATTTTCCCCGATTGAAAGAACATTAGAATCAGAATCCTTATAAAAGATTCTAAGGTTTATATTATTGATATATGCTTCTGATTTCACTGATTGAACAAAGTTATTAGCATCAATTACAGTAGCAACTTGCCCCCAGTATTGATCATTCTCATCAAGAATCGGAATACGTAAAATGAAAGCTTGTCCACCTTGGACCAGTTCAATAGGTCCAATAAACAATGATTCTAAATTGTTTTTAACAAATAAAATATCATCTCTTTGTCCTTCAATCGTACTTAAATCAATACCGATTGAAGATTGATTTTCTTCATAAGGATAGTTAAATTTTATTGTAGTATCTTCAATTAATGCAATATTATGAACATAATTATCATCATAAAAAAGTATATGATCTAAAAACGTTTCTGTTTCTTCTTTTGTCGCTTCTAAATTACTAGTCATAAATGATAGATATCCATCAGATATCGTAATTGTGCTTTGAAATATATTTTCTATCTGATTTTGAACGGCATATGATTTACGATATAATCCATTAATTTCACTTTGAGTTGTATAAGCATTTACAGCAAAAAGAATCATCTCAAAGATTACATAGATGATGACTCCTATAAAAATAACTCTAATTAATGTTTCTTTATACATTTTCCTCATAAGTAAAACCTCTTTATCATTTGCTATACATTATTATATCACAAAACCTAAATATAAAATCAAAAATACTAGGTAAAAATTCTAACAAAAAACTCCCTTTCAGGAAGTTTTTATCTCTTACGTTACCATAATTATTTCGGATATATACCTTACAATCTCTACAATGTTTGAACTGCCTTTAAACTCAAATTTAATTTTACCTAAGCCACTAACAGCTAAATCCAATGTCACATCTTTTTCAAAAGAACCAGATACTTCAATCGAGTAATAATCAATTTCTTTATATGGTAAACTTGTAAAATCAACTTTTTTACCTCTCATACCTTGAACATTAAGTACCATAAATCTTAAGGAAGTAAATACAATACCAACTTTACCTGAATTATAACTACCTAGAACACGTTCACCATTTAGAAGTAGAACCTCTACTTTTTCCTCATAGCTGTGATCTTCTTTTAGTTTTAGAAAAACACTATTTTCAAGATTAATCATAATATTCCCTCCAATTCTTCTATTTCAAAATATACAAAGAGACTATTGTCCCTATTTATTTTATTATACATCATTTATAATGAATTTTAAACAGTTAAGCCGAGACGTGATATTTATGTTATAATTTTTATCGATACATATAAAATATTCATTAAAAAAGGGAGATGAACAAAAATGTTTAGTAAAGGCGACATGGCAATAGGAGATTGGTGGGTATACTTTATACTAATGGCTATTCCATTAGTTAATATCATCGTATTCTTAATTGTATTATTTTCTTCAAACACAAACAAATCACTTAAGAACTTTGTCTTAGCTTCGATTATTCCAGTAATAATCGTTGTAACATTATTTTTTAGTTTAGGATTTGGTGCAATTTTATTAGGAAATGCATAGATTTCAAAGCAAAATCAATATACAATATAATTATAAGGAATATGCATCAACACTACTAGAAGACATAACCTTTGTCTTCTTTTTATTATAAAAGGGAGGATACAATGAAATTAGAAGATTATATCAATCAAGTAGACATCGAAGAGATATATAAAACTGTTTTGGACTTAGAAGGTCCTAAATATCCTTTAGATAATTGGGAAGCACTAGAAAAAGCAGCTGATTATATAAAAGAAAAACTAGAATCTTATGGCGTTGAAACAGAATTCCAAGAATTCTATTTAGATGGGTTTAAGAAACCCTTCAAAAATGTTATTGGGTATATAGGAGATCGTTCTAAACCAGCTGTTTTATTAGGTTCACATTATGATACCGTTAGACATTCCCCAGGAGCAAATGATAACTTATCTGCTGTAGCCGTTTCTTTAGAAACCGCTAGAATATTAAGTAAACTAGATAATCCACCTTCTGTAATTATCGCAGTGTTCACTCTTGAAGAAGGACATCCCACAATCAGAAAATATCTAGAAGACTACCTTCAAAAAAATGGATGGTTAGATCATCAAAACAGACTACTGTCTCATGAATATTTTAAAATCAATAAAAAAGTATCTAAACTCTTAAGTGAGGAATGGAAAAAATCAAAAGATTCTATTGTAACAAGATTGAATGTAATCCGCAGTGAAAACAAGGATACATTTACAAACAAAGAACTAGCCTTTACAGATGCTTTAATTGATGTATATACAAAACATTTTGCCAAAAGTAAAATCGGTTCAAAACTAAGCACTTTTGTTGTTGGTAGTTCTTTGTATCTTCAAAAAGCACAAAAAGAAAACATTCAGATTGAATATGTTATTAACTATGACTGTCTCGGTTGGATTAGTAATCAAGAAAACTCACAAAAATCATTACCAATCACAGAAGATATGAAACCTTTATTACAATTTCATAAAACAGAATTAGGTAGTACAGTAGGTAATTTTATTGGTATAATGGGAGAAAAAAACTCCAAACCACAGTTGGATAAGTTTATGAAGTACTGTGAGGATCCTGATAGTGATATTCCATACTTCGGATTATATATCCCTTATGAGTTTGATGTAATTTATAATAATCTTATTGATACATTACGTTCAGATCATGCACCATTTTGGGAAGAAGGTATACCAGGTATATTTATTTCAGATACCGCGAACTTTAGATCACCTTACTATCACACTGGAGCAGACACTTCTAACAGAATAAATTACGAAGTTCTTAAAAAGATTACAACCGTAACATTAAAAACTATTTTACAATAATGAATTAGGGGATGATTCCATGTTAATAGAAAAAGACATTAAGATAAGTGGTAAAATGAAATCAATGATTTCCATGTTAGATTTGTTTACCAAGATAACCAAAAAAACACTTTTTGGTTTATCTAGTAAAAAGGAACAAACTTTCTTAATACCAAAAAAATCTATTTCAAAAAGCAATACTATAAAACACTACACAAAACAAAACATGAATATTATCGAATTTATATCCAAACAATCAAACAACAACAAACACATCATATATCTTCATGGAGGAGCTTTTATCCATGAAGGACAACACAATCACTATAGTTTCTTAAACGACTTAAACAAAGGATTAAAAGGGAAAATAAGCTATATAGACTATCCCAAAGCACCGAAGCATACCGCAAGACAAATTGTAGACATAACAAAAATGATCATAGAAGAAATAATGAATGAACACAAAGGTGATCAATTCATTATTATGGGTGATAGTTCAGGTGGTAATTTATCATTAGTAATTAGTAAAGAACTATCCCTTAAAAACAAAGTAATTGTCTTTTCCCCATGGATGGACTTATCGATGGATAACAAAGATATTTCAAAGATGAAACATCGCGAGTTTATGTATTCTGATGAAGAAATTATAAATGCAGGAAAAACATATTATCAAAACATTTCCAGTAAAGATGAATCTATTTCACCGGTATATGGTGATTACAGTAATTTTGATATAACAATATATGCAGGTACCAGAGATACCCTATATCCAGATATTCTTCTATTTGAAAAAAAGAATCCAAATATCGTTCTAAATTCATATAAAGATTTACCTCATG
>JBFFKS010000112.1:0-5422 GCA_041555275.1 Xianfuyuplasma sp.
AAAGGGTCTTGGTGTTTTTGTTATGTACAGAGTCGCTTTGGCTGTGGTTTTGCTTCTTTTGATTTAAACCCACTTTTTGTTGAGTAGTATATAATCATCCTGTTATGTTCAAAAAATTATTTGATTTAGGACGAAAAGAAATAAAAAAATTAGAAAAAACTGCAGATCAAATTATCGCTTTAGAAAGTGAATTCAAAGCACTGTCAGATGCTGATTTGCAAAATAAAACCAATGAATTTAAAGAACGGTTAGCTAATGGAGAGACATTAGAAGACCTTTTAATTGAAGCATTCGCTACAGTTAAAGAAGCTTCAACTAGAGTTCTTAAAATGACACCATTTAGAGTTCAGTTAATGGGAGCAACAACAATCCATGACGGTAATATCGCAGAGATGAAGACTGGGGAAGGTAAAACATTAACATCTGTTATGCCTGCATATTTAAATGCCCTTGGTGGCGGTGGAGTTCACATTGTTACTGTCAATGAATATCTTGCTTCTCGTGAAGCTGATGGAGAGATTGGTGACTTGTTTAGATGGCTTGGACTTACAGTTGGATTAAATATAAGAGAACTAACAAAAGAAGAAAAACGTGAGGCATATAATTGTGATATTTTATATTCTACAAACAACGAATTAGGATTTGACTATTTACGTGATCACATGGTAGTACATCGTGAACAAATGGTTCAAAGACCATTAAACTATGCAATTATTGATGAGATCGATTCCATCTTGATTGATGAAGCACGTACACCATTAATCATAAGTGGTGGATCTAAAAATACAAGTAGTCTATATCTTCAAGCACAAGCATTTGCTCGTAATTTAGATGAAGAAGATTATGAAATAGACATTAAAAGTAAAAGTGTCTCTTTGACAGCTGAAGGAATTTCTCGTGCAGAGAAATATTTTAGTTTAGAAAATCTATATGATTTAGATAATGTAGGATTACTACATAGTATTACAAATGCAATTAAAGCTAATTACACAATGGATAGAGATGTAGACTATGTTGTTCAAGAAAACAAAGTAATTATAGTTGATGGATTTACTGGTCGTCTGATGCATGGTCGTCAATTTAGTGATGGATTACATCAAGCTTTAGAAGCAAAAGAAGGAGTGGAAATTAAGAAAGAAACTTCAACACTTGCAACCATTACATTCCAAAACTTCTTTAGAATGTACAGTAAACTTTCAGGGATGACAGGAACTGCTAAAACAGAGGAAGAAGAATTCAGAAACATCTATAATATGATTGTTGTGGTAATACCAACAAATAAACCACTAATTAGAGATGATGCGAATGATTTAATTTTCGCAACGATGAAAGCAAAATATAATGCAATAGCAACAGAAATTGCTGAAAGAAATAAAGTTGGACAACCAATTTTAGTTGGGACAATTTCAATTGAAACATCAGAACTACTTAGTAAATTATTAAAACGAAAAGGGATTAAACATGACGTTTTAAATGCAAAACAACATGAGAGAGAAGCAGAAATTGTTGAAAATGCTGGACAAAAATACAGTGTAACAATTGCAACCAATATGGCAGGACGTGGGACTGATATCAAACTTGGTGAAGGTGTCGTTGCACTAGGCGGACTTGCTGTACTCGGTACAGAAAGACATGAATCAAGACGTATTGATAATCAGTTACGTGGTCGTTCTGGACGTCAAGGAGATCCTGGATATTCTCGTTTCTTCTTAAGTGGAGAAGACGATTTACTACGTCGATTTGGTGGAGACCGTTTTAAGAATCAACTTACAATGTTAACAAAAACCCGTGATTCAAAAGATGAATCACCAATTGACTTCAAAATATTTAGTCGTATCGTAGAACGTGCCCAAAAACAAATAGAAGGTAACAACTTTGATCGTCGTAAAACAGTACTTCAATATGATGAAGTAAACCGTAAACAACGTGAAGTTATTTATGCACAAAGAAAAGATATTCTATTTGAGAATGATATCAGTGGAATTGCTATGGGTATGATAGAAAGATCAATAAACGCTTTGATTAATAGTCATGTCAGTAATGAAAGTAAAGAATCAAAAGTTGAAAAAGAAGAACTATATAAAATCCTTATTGGAAGATACTTTGCGCCAAACGCAATTTCGAGAAGTAAACTTGATCAATCTCCTGAATTGGTATACGAGTACTTAATGGAAGTTATTCATAACTATATAGAAGACAGAAAAAATGCTTCTGGTATTGAAAAATTCAATGAGTTTTTAAAAGTAGTTGTATTAAGAGTCGTAGATACATATTGGACAGAACACATCGATCAAATGTCAGAATTACGACAAGGAATCGGACTACAAAGTTATGCCCAAATGAATCCATTACGTGAGTATCAAGATCAAGGATTCAAAATGTTTAATCAAATGATTACTTCGATTGAAGATAACGTTACTAGATATGTGTTGCGCGCACAAATTAGAGATAATTTAACTCGTATTCAAGTTGCGAAACCGACTAGTACAAGTAGTGGTAAAGAAGAAATCAAAAGAAAACCGAGAACATCTGTAAAAGTGGGTAGAAATGACCCTTGCCCTTGTGGTAGTGGTAAAAAATATAAGCAATGTCATGGCCAATAATCTAGTTGACTCAGGAGAAATCTTGGGTCTTTCTCAAAAGGTGATTTTATGCAACTAAGTGAAATAAAACAAATATTTAATATTGCTTCTAACCAACAATCAGAAATAATGAGTATGATTGATTTTTCTAGTTTAGAAGAGGAAATAAAGGTACTTGATCAACAAACATATGATCAGGCTTTTTGGAATGATAATGAAAAAGCAAACAAGATAATTCAAGCACTTAAAATCTTAAAGAATAAATATGATAAAATATCTATTTTCAATAACATATTTGAAGAAATTAAATTGACTTACGAATTCATCCAAATGGGGGAAGACATGAGTGATGAGTTTGAAGAACTTTGTAAAAAACTTGATTTTGAATATAATATTTTAAGTGTTGAGTTACTGCTAACAGAGGACTTTGATAAATTAAATGCAGTGTTTGAAGTTCACCCTGGCGCAGGAGGTACTGAATCTCAAGACTGGGCAGATATGCTCTTTAGAATGTACTCAAGATATGCAGAGATATATAATTATAAATTTGAAGTTTTAGATTATTTAAAGGGTGATGAAGCAGGAATTAAAAGCGTAACTTTTAGTATTTCAGGACCAAATGCATATGGATTTTTAAAATCAGAAAGTGGAGTTCATAGATTGGTTCGAATCAGTCCATTTGATAGTGGGGGAAGACGTCATACTAGTTTTGCTAGTTGTAATGTCATTCCTGAAATTGATGACTCAATCAATGTTGAAATCAATGATAAAGATTTGAAAATTGATACCTATCGAAGTAGTGGTGCAGGAGGACAAAGTGTAAATACGACAGATAGTGCTGTCAGAATTACACATTTACCTACAAAAACAGTTGTATCTGTCCAAAATGAACGTTCTCAAATAAAAAATAGAGAACAGGCAATGAAAATATTAAAAAGTAAGTTATATAAGCTAGAACTAGAAAGAAAACATCAAGAGATATCTTCATTTAGATCCAATAGTGTGGCAAATGCATTTGGATCACAAATAAGAAGTTATGTAATGCACCCCTATTCAATGGTAAAAGATCATCGAACAAATGTTGAAACCGGAAATGTTTCAAAAGTACTTGATGGTGAAATATCAATTTTTATAAATGGCTATTTAAAAATGAAAGCCAAGGGTGAATTATAATGGGACGTACTAGAATTAGACAAATATCTCGTTTAGAACAATACGTTATGATTACAATTGGTGTTGTGATTATGGCTAGTGGCTTTTACTTCTTTTTAATACCAGCAGATTTAGTGGCTGGTGGTGTTACGGGATTGGCTTTGGTAATTAATAAAATAGTAAATGAAGTTTCGATTTCATTATTTGTCTTAATTATGAACTTGATTTTATTGATACTTGGATTATTTATCTTAGGAAAAAGAGTCTTTATAAAAAGTATTTATGGAAGTTTATTGTTTCCTGCAGTTTTATTCCTATTTGAAGAATTTGTTCCGCTTATTGATTACAACAATGATTACATAATCGTCGTCGTATTTGGGGGCGCTTTACTAGGACTAGGATTTGGATTTGTATTAAAATATGGTGGGACAACTGGTGGAACTGATATCCCTGTGAAAATAATGAATAAAAAATTAAAATTACCAGTAAGCGTGTCTGTCTATTTAATAGATGGAATTGTCGTTTTACTTGGAATTATTGTTTTTTATGAAGATTATGGTCTTAATATAGGATTTTATGCGATTATTGCAATTTATATTGCCGGAAATGTTGCAGACAGAGTTGTTGTTGGTAGTAATAGTAAAAAAGCAGTTCAAATAATTACTGACAAACCTGAAGAAATTAAAGAGGCAATTTATAAAACAGTTATTAGAGGTGTAACCGAAGTAGCAATCAAAGGTGGTTATACAAGAGAAGATAAAACAATGCTTGTAACTGTAATTACAAGACAAGAATATTATGTAATTAGAAATATTATTGCCATGATAGATGAAAATGCATTCGTTTATGTGACACCAGCAACTGAAATTCATGGTGACTTTTTTGAAAGTGAGAGTGAGTAACATGCCTAGAAGAATCGTTACATTAGTATCATTAGTGATTGTTATCGCAACTAGTTTTGCAGGAGGACTTTTAGTAGAAGATTATATCTTCCCTGATCCTGATGTAGGATATACTGGCGCAACCGAGGTAACAGATGCAGTATTTCTAGAAGTATTAAATGAACTAATGGAAAACCATTATTCTCAACCAACAAGAGAACAACTAATGCAAGGTGCACTAGATGGATTGATTGATGCACTAGATGATCCACATACAACTTACTTTGATTATGAGGAATACGAGTCATATCGAGGTGGTTTTGGTGAGGATTACGTTGGAATAGGAGTTTCTGTTTCCTATGCGGACAATCTAATTATTGTTGAAGAAGTAAAAAGTGGTGGTCCAGCAGATAATGCTGGTATTCGACCAAATGACATTATTGGATATGTCAACGGAGAAGATATTACAGAAAGACCATTTTTTGAAATAATAGGATTGATTACCGGTGAAGTTGATACTGAGGTTACAATTGGTATCATTCGTCAAGGGGTAGATACTGTAATTCATTTAACAATGACAAGAGCAGTTATTGAAAACAGTAGTGTTAACTTTAAAACATTCTACGAAAATGGAACGATTATTGGTTATATAGAAGTTACTCAATTTGGTGATGAAACATTCACAAAATTCAGGGATGCAGTTGAGAGTTTGGAACGAGATAATATTGAAGCATTAATTGTTGATTTAAGAAACAATGGTGGAGGACACTTAAGTACTGTTTTCAATATGATGAATCAATTCTTAAT
>JBFFKS010000113.1:0-5391 GCA_041555275.1 Xianfuyuplasma sp.
AGTTATACGAATTAAGTGACACAACTTTTCCTCAAACTGATTTTGAACAAGAGTACATTAATAAAACGAACTATTATCAAAGTCAAATCAATCACAAAGGTATAGATATAGTAGTTGGAATGTTTATTAATGAACATAGTAAAAACATTTCATCAGCGCTATTTCACGGACTAATAAGGTTGTCATATGCACTAAAATCAAAGAATGAATTGTATATTTCCCAAGCTTTATCATATTATGATTTAGTATCAGAAGAAAGCCTAGTTGTGGGAAAAGAAGTTGATGCCAATACGATTGCAAAGCAGCTTCAAACCGTTTTAGAATATAGAGTATCACTTACTCATGAGTTCGAATCAAATGAAACGATGGATAAGTTTAAGGAAATAAGTAGTCTAGAAGGTATTAAGGACTATTTAGTCTATCCAAAAAATATTGAATTCAATATAGAACTTCTTCTTGATATAATTCTAAATACAGCATTAAAATCTAATGACTTCTATACACTTCACGTTGTAACTGGATTTGAAGCGTTATTAAGTATGGAAGAGTATTTTACAGATTTCAAGTCTGTTTTGATCCAGTTTTATTTAGATGCTCAAATTATGATGATGTTAAGCGGTGAAAATTCAAATTTCGCTGAATCTAATAATAAATTTAGTTTTAATAAACTTATCTCTAGGGTTGTTGAACTTGAGGATGTACACGATATAAAACTCTTTCATTCCCTTTACACTCTGCAACAAAGATTTACGAATAAAAAGTTACTTGAAATAGCAAATCGAATATTTGATAAATAGTTTAGAATAGCCATTTTTCATAATTTTTTACATAAAGATCATTGTAGATATTGTTATGTAAAATACTATGTAAGAAAAAAAATAGGTTTTTATTAGATTTTCCTTTACATATTTTTTATTTGTGTTATAGTTAATTGCTAATATAAAAAGGAGGCTTATATATGATATATAAACATAAGCAAATCGAAAAAGCATTAACGGAGATGGGGTTTGAAGAGTTTACAGAAATTCAAGCTAAGTGTATTCCGCTAATTGAAGACAAAAAGGACGTAATCGGTCACAGTCAAACTGGGACAGGAAAAACTGCTGCTTTTGCGATACCAATCCTTGAAAATATTGACTATTATAGTAAAAAAATACAAGCAATTATTTTATGTCCAACTAGAGAATTAGTTGTTCAAGTTAAAAGAGAAATAGATAAAATTGGTAAATATATTCCTGAACTAAAAACTGTTTCAGTTTATGGAGGAGAGCCAATTACGAAACAAATTGGACACTTAAAAAAGAAACCTCAAATCATTGTTGGTACACCTGGTCGTACAATTGATCATATTAACCGTAAATTAATTAGACTTGATGATATTAAATATTTAGTTCTAGATGAAGCAGACGAAATGTTAAAAATGGGATTTAAGGAAGATATCGAAACAATTCTAAGTAGTACAAATTCAGAACGACAAACTGTTTTGTTTAGTGCTACAATGCCGAAAACTATTGTTAGTATTTCGAATAAATACATGCAGAATAATAGAGAAGTTATAAGTGTTGTACCTGCGGAGCAATCTAATAAAGACATAACACAATACTATTACAGCGTAAAAGAAAAGAATAAAACTGAAGCAATCGCAAGATTGCTGCACATATATAATCCTAAACTAACCTTGATTTTCTGTAACACAAAACGTAAAGTTGACGATGTTACTAGAGAGCTTACTAGAAAGGGTTATAACGTCGATAAAATACATGGAGACTTACAGCAAACAATGCGTTTAGAAGTTTTAAATAAATTCCATAATGGTGTACTAGATATGCTTGTTGCTACCGATGTTGCAGCTCGTGGGTTAGATATCAAAAACGTAGAAGTTGTGTTTAACCATGATGTACCTGAAAAAGCAGAATATTATGTCCACAGAATTGGTCGTACCGGACGTATTGGAAATAAAGGATATTCATTCACTTTGGTTTCTAGAAAAGAAATGAGTCGCTTAGATGCTATAACTAGATTCACAAAATCAACAATTAAAAAAAGAAATATTCCTACTCCAGAAAAAGTTATTCAAGTAAGACAAGAAAAACAACTTGAGGAAATTAATAATATTATTCATACAGAAAATACAAACATGTTTGATGACCTAGCGTATCAATTGCTAATTAATAATGAACCATATAAAATAATTTCTGCATTGTTATCTAAAATTGAAAAAACAGATCATTCAGAAAAAATTGATGGTGACATTAATGAAGACACAAGTAAAGTCAGAAAAACTGGTAAAAACAAAGATCAAATTAGATTCCACTTAAATGTTGGGACTGCATCTGGTGCAACACCGAAAAACTTGGTAGAATTTATTAACGCTAAAACGGATATTCCAAGAAATAACATTAATGAAGTGACTATGCGTAGCAGTTTCTGTTTCTTCACCGTCAATGAGAAATACAAAGATGTCGTAACTCGTAAAATGAGAAACGTTAAATATAACGGTAAAAGAACTTCAATTCAAATCGCGAAAGACAAAAAATAAATTACTTAAGAGCCAAATATGGCTCTTTTTTTTATTCGTTATTATATGGTTGATAAGTCAACTATGTAAGTATATAATGAGAATAGGTGATATAAATGAATAAAAAATCTGAATTTGGAAGACAAATTTCTTTGTTAAATAGAAGACTACTTAGTTACATTAATCAAGAGTTGCATTCGATTAATGTAACTTCTTCAGAATATATTTACTTACTTGTATTGAGTGAAAAAGAAGATGTTACACAAGATCAGTTGACAAAAATAGCGGCGATTGATAAAGCACAGACAACAAGAGCACTTAAAGCACTAGAAGGCAAAGGATATATTGAACGGAAACAAAAAGTAACTGATAAGAGATCAAAACTTGTTTCATTAACTGAAAGTGGTAGAAAAATAGTACCTAGTATTAAGAAGAAAATCAAGAAGTGGGAAGAGATGTTGCAAACAAACATACCACCAAACTATATCGATATCATTGAGATGTTACTCAAAACCATGATTGAAAATACTGAGGGAGAACATGGAGAATAATATTAGAAGTAATACAATTCAAAGTCTATCATTGCTTTAACAAAGACAAACTCAAGTTGGATTAAAGCTTCATCAGTAGGTTGGAGTGAAATCTATCTCATCCCTTTTGGATGAAAAAAAGAAAACCCATATATTAAAATATATGACAATAATGTATAATGAAAATAGAGCAAATAAAAGGAGTGGAAGAATGTTAATAATTACAAATGGTAAAATTAACACAATGGAAAACCAGAAAGAATTTGTTGGAAGCATAGTTATAAAAGACGGTAAAATTTTAGAAGTGGGAAAAGCAGTAGATTTAAAAAAATATCCAAATGCTGAAGTGATTGATGCATTAGGTAAATTAGTAACCCCTGGATTAGTTGATCCACATTGCCATATCGGTGTAATGGAAGAAGGGATTAGATTTGAAGGTAACGACACCAATGAAATGAGTGGACCAATCTATCCAGAATTACGTGGTATCGATAGTGTTTATATGAAAGATATGGCATTTGAACCAACCTATAAAGCTGGGATAACAACAGTTAATACTGGACCCGGTAGTGCAAATGTTATTGGTGGTACTTTTACGGCAATCAAAACATATGGTGAAACTGTGGATGATGTCGTTATTAAAGAAGAAACGGCGATGAAAATGGCTCTTGGTGAAAACCCAAAACGTGTATATGGTACTGGAGGGAAAAATCCAGGAACAAGAATGGCAAGCGCTGCGTTGATGCGTGAATGGTTATTCAAAGCAAGAGATTATCATAAAAAGCTAAATGCTTGGCTAAACAAAGAAGAAGACGCAAAAGAACCTAATTTCGATATGAAACTTCACTCTTTGATGAGAGTATTTGATGGAATGATAGTTAAAATCCATGCTCATCGTGCAGATGATATTATGACAGCGATTCGTATCATAAAAGAATTTGATTTAAATGCAACCATTGAACATGCTACAGAGTCATACCTAATACCTGATCAAGTAAAAGAATCAGGAGTGCCAATGATTATTGGGCCGACACTAGGAATGGCATCAAAATACGAACTAATAAATAAGTCATTCAAATCTGCTAAAGTTCTTGAGGATAATGCGATTGTATTTGCAATTATGACGGACCACCCAGTAATTACACTTGATACTACACTCGTACAAGCTGCATTGTTTGTTAAAGAAGGTCTAAGCGAATATGAAGCCCTGAAAGCATTAACAATTACATCTGCAATAGTAAACGGAATTGAAGAGAGAGTTGGATCTTTAAAACCTGGAAAAGATGGAGATGTTGTTATATGGGATGGACCATTATTCGATATTATGACAAGACCAAGTCACGTAATAATTGATGGTAAATTAGTGCACAAAGCATAATATTTAGGAGGGGTTGTCATGGTTTCTAAAATAACGACAACTAAAGATCTACGGAAAAAACTTGTTTTTAATCTATTAGTCTTGTTGGTGTTTGGACTGATCTTTATAATGAACTCACTGAATACTAAAATTGACTTAGAATTTATCTATAATAATCTGTTATTCATTTCTCTAATAATGTACTCATTGGCTGCAATAACAATGGGTCTTCTTAAAATAAGAATTATGAGTAATGGGTTATATGTCGATGTAGAATTTGATGAGAAAAAGAAAGAAATAAGACTTAAAAACAATTCCAAAATATATTCGTTTAAGGATATAAAAGCATACATAAGAGATGAAAAAAGAGGAGTAACTGGTTTTTTAGTTTCAAATAAAGTCTACGTTTATACCGATGAGCAACTGATTTGTGGAAAAGAAAAAATGAGTACTATTTTTTCAAAAGATACATTGGGATATAATCCATTCAAAGAAAAATTTATATTCAATAGTTGGATTACCATCATGTATATCGTAATCTTTCTAGGCTTATTTATTTATATTGGTGTTGCTGGACTCGCACTTAGAACTTTTTTTACCAATAACCTCTATATACCATACGCAATTATTGCTAGTTTATTTCTCACTATGTATATTTCTATGTTGTTAAGATTACGTTTATTTAAGAAATACACCAAGGAAAAATTAGAGTAAATTTAAAATATCGGCACTCCCGATATTTTTTTTGTTATATAATAACAAAAATATTTTATGAAAGCGCTATCTATGATAGAATAAGAAATGAAGAGGTGATTACGGCATGAGAATTAAAGAACATCCTATTTTGTCGTTTACTGACAAACCAAAAATTAAATTTATCTTTGATGGAAAAAGTGTATTTGGATATGAAGGAGATACCATCTCCTCAGCACTTCATGCACTTGGAGTCCGAAAATTAAGTCACAGTCTAAAAGACAAGCGTCCTC
>JBFFKS010000114.1:0-5320 GCA_041555275.1 Xianfuyuplasma sp.
GTGAAATTATTAATCCAAAAAACTTTGAGAAATATGAAGAAATGGTTGACAGTTTTGTAGCAAGAAGAAAAGGAAAAAACACAAGAGAGCAAGCATTCTCTATGTTACTAGATGAGAATTATTTTGGAACAATGTTGGTATATATGAAACTAGCTGACGGACTTGTAAGTGGTGCTACCCGTTCTACAGGAGATACGGTAAGACCTGCTTTGCAAATCATCAAAACAAAACCAGGAGTATCAAGAACATTTGGTTATTTTTTAATGACTAGAGATAAAGAAAAATATATATTTGCAGATTGTGCAATTAATCCAAACCCAACTGCTGAAGATTTAGCTGAATTTGCAGTGGAGTCAGCAAAAGCCGCTGAAATGTTTGGAATTACACCTAAAGTATCATTGTTGTCATTTTCAACAAATGGTTCAGCAGTTACAGATGAGTCAGAAAAAATGACAAAAGCTACAAAATTAGCCCAAGCAGCTAATTCAGGGTATGAAATAGATGGTGAAATGCAATTTGATGCCGCTTTTGTACCTAGTGTAGCAGCGAAGAAATACCCAGAGAGTACAGTTGCTGGACAAGCAAATACCTTCATATTCCCTGATCTTAACTCAGGAAATATAGGATATAAAATAGCACAAAGACTTGGTAACTTTGAAGCAATGGGACCTATCCTTGCAGGATTAAATAGTCCAGTAAATGACTTGTCAAGAGGTTGCGATAGTCATGATGTTTATAACACTGCGGTAATCACTGCAGCACAAGTATTGATTAACTAAAAGCCGGAAACGGCTTTTTCTTTTAGATATTATCACTAATTATGATATAATTAATTTTGTAGAAAAGGGTGATACTATGAAAAAATGCATAATTATCTACAACCCTGAAAGCGGGAAAAAGGATTTTTCAAATCATCTTGATTATGTTCAAGGGGAACTAGAAAAAAGTGGATATGAAGTAACTGTAAAAGCAACAGAAAGACCAAAACATGCTATTCAAATTACAAAAGATGCTTGTAAGGAGCACTACGATTTGATGGTTATTTCTGGTGGAGATGGAACATTTCATGAATGTTTAAATGGGCTAGCTACACAAGAAGAAACACCAATAGTTGGATATATACCTTCTGGGACAGCCTGTGATTTAGCAGGGACATTAAATATACCAAAAAAAGTGGATGAAGCGCTTGATATTATACTTAATGGTGAAGTAGTTAAGATGGATTATACAAAAAGTAACAAAGGGTATTTCATTTATGTTACTGCTATTGGGACATATGTAGATATATCATATGTTACAGATTCAAAATTAAAAAAATATCTAGGATATTTAGCATATTTAATTACAGGAATAAAGGAATTCTTTACAATTCCTATGATTAAAACAAAAATTGAGCATGATAATGGCTTTTTAAGAGGTTATTATTCACTAATATTAGTTGTAAATTCAAAAAAAGTAGCGGGATTCAATATGGTTTCAAAACCAATACTAGACGATGGAAAGGTAGATGTAGTAGTATATAAGTACCTACCATTTCTCAATAACTTAATTTACTTTATATCTTTTGCATTGAGTCCTAAAATACTACCTGGTGTTACAAGGTTTAGAACTTCAAAACTCAAAATTTATACCAATCATCCACATAAATGGAATATGGATGGAGAAGAAGCAAATGGTGGAAACTTAAATCTTGAAGTGCAGAAACAAGCACTTAAGTTAATTGTAAGTGAAAAAACAAAAGAAAAATATTTTAAGGAGCAGTGATTATGGAATACCGAAAAATAAAAGTAAACGGAGAATTTAAGAAAGCATCCTTACTTGGATTTGGATGTATGAGATTGCCTGAAAAAGATGGTGAAATCGATTTTGAAGAAGCTAGAAAAATGGTTTTACATGCATTGGATAATGGCGTAAATTACATTGATACTGCTTATCCATATCATGGTGGAAAAAGTGAATTATTTGTTCGTGAAATTTTAAAAGAAGTAAAACGAGAAGATTATTTATTAGCAGATAAACTACCTATTTGGGATTGTCATACCAAAGAAGATGTAGAACGTATTTTCCATGAACAATTGGAAAAATGTGGTACAGATTACTTTGATTTTTTCTTAATTCATGCCGTAAATAAAGGTAGGATCAAACAAGTAAAAGACCTTGATTTATTTACAATTTTAGAGAAGTATAAAGCCGAAGGTAAAATTAGAAATATTGGATTTAGTTTTCACGATGACCTAGAGGCGTTTAAACTATGGGCTGATTTATATGATTGGGATTTTTGTCAAATCCAACTAAACTATATGGATATTGATCACCAACAAGGTATGGAAGGGTATGATATTCTTACCAAAAAAGGAATTCCTGTAATTATCATGGAACCTGTTAAAGGTGGAAGTATAGCTAAATTCAATGATGATATTGAAGGTTTGATGAAAGCAGAAAGACCTAACGATTCAATCGCATCATGGGCATTTAGATGGGTTGCTTCACTACCAAATGTAAAAGTTGTCCTAAGTGGTATGTCAACGATGGAACAAGTAGAAGACAATTTAAAAACATTTAACAACTTTGAACCAATCTCAAAAAAAGAAGAAGCAATTATATTAGAAGTAAGAAAAAGAATGTTGGATTTATCAAAAGTAGATTGTACTTCATGTAACTATTGTATGCCTTGTCCGCATGGTGTTAATATTCCAGGAAACTTTCGTGTTTTTAACAGTCATGCAATGTATCAAAGAGATGGAAATACAAAATGGATGGTAGGGAATTTGAAAAACGCTAAGGGATTTGCAGATTTTTGTACTGAATGTAATGAATGTATCCCGAAATGTCCTCAACAAATTGAAATTCCTACAGAATTAGCAAATTTTGAAGAATATTTATTACAAAATGGACTTATTTAAAAATACAATAAACGAGGTTGTGGTTGTCGAAGGATACCACGACCTTGCTAAATTAAGAGAGGTATACCCTACACTAGATATCGTTATAACAAATGGTAGTGAAACAAGTGAAGAAACATTGAAAGAATTAAAAATATTGAATCAAACTCGTGGACTAATTCTATTTTTAGATCCTGATTATCAAGGAGAAAGAATAAGAAGAAAGATAAATGACTATGTTGGAGAAACAAAACACTCATTTCTAAAAAAAGAAGATTGTATTAGTAAAAACAACAAAAAAGTAGGGATTGAACACGCTTCATCATACCTTATAAAAGAAGCTTTGGATAATACACTAACATCGTCAGAAAACACTAAAATAAAAATCACATTACAAGAACTATATAACCTAAATCTAATAGGACACAAAAATGCTAAACAACTTCGAAAAAAGATAGTAGATTATATTGGGATAGGTCTTTGTAATGGGAAAACACTACACAATAAACTAAATATGTTTAATATAACAAAAGAAGAAATACTGCACATACTAGGGAAGTGATATTATCGTTAAAACACATACGGCATCAAAGACAAAAGAAACATTAAAAAAACATGATTTTCATATTAAAAAGAAATATGGACAAAATTTTTTAACAGATCAAAATATCCTAAATAAGATTGTATCTTCATCATCAATAAATGAAGATACTCTTGTCGTAGAAATAGGTCCTGGTCTTGGAAGCATGACTGAGGTTCTTCTTTCTCGAGGAAAAGCGGTTTTAGCATATGAGATTGATAAAGATTTGATTCCCATTTTAGAAGACAACTTTCACAATAAACCTTTGCATTTAATTAATGATGATATATTAAAAAGAAACTTAGATGACGATATAAAAGCACTTAATATAGACTATTCCCAAGTAATTATTGTAGCTAATTTACCATATTACATAACAACACCAATCATTTTAAAAGTATTAGAGGAATCCAATATAATAAGTGAATTGGTTGTTATGATGCAATTAGAAGTAGCAAAGAGATTAACATCAAAACCAAGTACAAAAGACTATAACTCATTAAGTGTTGTTATTCAGTATAAAACAAATGCTAAAATAGCACTAAAAGTACCAAGAACTGTTTTTGTTCCTGCTCCAAACGTAGATAGCGCAGTTGTTAAGTTAACTGTAAAGGAAGAAAAAGAGGAAACTCCAAACAATGAAAAAGTATTCTATAAGTTAGTAAGATCCTCTTTTACACAAAGAAGAAAAACGCTGGTTAATAATCTTTCTTCACAATTTAATAAACCAAAGGATGAGATTATTCAAATCCTGGAATTAAATGGTTTTAGAAAAGATATTCGAGCCGAAAAACTCTCTGTTTTAGATTTTATTCAACTTTCAAATAATTTCACAAAAGAAATCTTGTAAATAAGCCATTTTACAGGATTTTTCTTTTCAATACTAATATGATAAAATAGAAGTGAGGTGAACATCATGAAAGAAAAAGCTTATGCTAAAATAAATCTATTTCTAAATGTAATCGGAAAAAGAGACGATGGGTATCATGATCTTGAAATGGTTATGGCATCAATTGACTTATTTGATGTACTCTCATTTGAAAAAACCAATAATGGCATTATTGATATAATTTCAGAAACTCCTATCACGAATACAAAAGAAGAAAATATTGTCTACAAGGTTGCTAAATACGTTCAAGAAACATTTGGAGTAGAATATGGTGTCAATATTACGATTAAGAAGAATATACCGATAGCGGCAGGTTTAGCTGGTGGTAGTGCTGATGCAGCAGCAACCTTAAGAGGATTAAATAAATTATGGAAATTAAAATTAACATTAAATGATTTAGCCAAAATAGGAGAAACATTTGGATCTGACATTCCTTTTTGTATATATAACAAATTATGTATTGCTCGTGGAAAAGGAGAAGAGTTATTCTTTATCGACAATAAACTTAATTTTTCAATTTTATTAGTTAATCCAAATATAAAAGTAAGCACTAAAGAGGTATTTGATAACATAACTGAAGAAATGTTAGTAAATAAAAAGAGTAGTGATATGGCAAACGCAATATATAATAAAAACTTTGATTTAGTGGCCAGGGAACTGTTTAATTCATTAGAACCAATTACGTTTAAAATGGTTCCAGATGTTCAAAAAATCAAGAAACTAATGACTGATTGGGAACTATCTGGTGCATTGATGTGTGGTTCTGGAGCAACTGTCTTTGGTATTTCAAAAGATAAAGATAAAATTAAGAATGTGTATGAAATTATGAACGACCAATATTTCAAAATAATAACTAAAATTAGATAATCGCTTATTCTAGGCAAAAAACCATTTGAAACCGTTTTGAGACTATGATATAATTAGTTCGTAGATTAAAATATATTATTGCGAGGTGGTACAATGAATATA
>JBFFKS010000115.1:0-5299 GCA_041555275.1 Xianfuyuplasma sp.
TTGGGAATCTTAGTAGTTCTTTTGTTTTATCTAAGATACGATTTTGATTCTCAAGAACAATATTATAAAAGTCCATAATACCACCTACCTAAAATACAATATAACACTTCTATAAATCTTTTTCAATAATAACGAGACTCTTTTTGCACTTTAAGAAACTTTCGTTTTATGATATAATTATATAAATATTTGACAAAGGTTTAAACATTGGTTATAATTTGATTTGATATATGAGCAATCATTCATATAAAAATGTAAGGGTACACTCAAAAGAAGGTGACCTAAATGATAAAAAAAGTAATCATGAAAAATTTGATTTGTTCTAATTGCGCTGGTAAAATTGAAAAAAAATTAGGACAATTAAGCTATATTAATTCAGCAAGTTTTAACTTCCCTAACCAAGTGATGTTACTTGACGCAACAGATGACTACAACGAAGAAGAAGCAATTCCAGAGATTACAAGAATCGTAGACTCAATTGAAGATGGAGTAGAAACATACTCATATGATAAAAGACATCTAATAGATACTAAAATAAAGATAGATACATACTATACATTCTTTATTGGTATCGCTGTTTATATTATCGCATACATCTTTGAAAGATATGCTATTCCATGGGGATTCATCCCATTATATTGGATTGGATACTTATTCATTGCTTTTAAAGTTGCATCTAAAACATGGAAGGGTATCAAAAATAGAGAGTTATTCAACGAGAATACACTCATGTTTATTGCTACCATCGCCGCAATGTTCTTAAAAGATTTTATGGAAGCTGCTGCAGTTATCATGTTTTACACATTAGGTGAATACTTGCAACATAAAGCCGTACACCGTAGTAAACAAGAAGTTTCATCATTGATGGATTTACGTATTGAATATGCAAATGTCCTCGTTGACGGACAAGTAATTATAAAAGATCCCCATGCAATCAAAAAAGGCGATATCATTGTTGTAAAGAATGGTGAAAAAATCCCAGTTGATGGTACGGTAATCAAAGGAACTACATCACTTAACACAAGTGCCTTAACTGGCGAAGCTAAACTATCTACTGCTAAAATCGGAGATTACGTTTTAAGTGGTAACATCAATGTTGGTGGATTGATTGAACTTGAAGCGAAAAAAGAATATACAGAATCAACAATCGCAAAAATGATCGATCTAATTGAAAATTCTACAAACCACAAAGCAAGAACTGAAAACTTTATTACAAAATTTGCAAGATATTACACTCCTGGAGTTACAATCGGAGCAATCTTAATGTTTTTAGTTCCTACTTTCTTTGATCCAGGAAATTATCAAGAATATATTTACCGTGCTGCAACTTTCTTAGTAATTAGTTGTCCATGTGCACTTGTACTTTCTATTCCATTATCATAT
The DNA here is from genome assembly GCA_041555275.1 of Xianfuyuplasma sp. Classification (GTDB taxonomy): domain Bacteria; phylum Bacillota_I; class Bacilli_A; order Izemoplasmatales; family Izemoplasmataceae; genus Xianfuyuplasma. The sequence goes on from JBFFKS010000115.1 coordinate 1,384, forward strand.
TTCGCTGGAATTGGTGCATCAGCTAGACAAGGAATTTTGTTCAAAGGTAGTTCGTACTTACATTCAATCACCCAAGTTACGGCGATCGGTATTGATAAAACAGGAACATTAACTCACGGGAATTTCCAAGTAGCAGAATATTCAAATGAGGAAGTCTTAAAAATCGCAGCTAGTATTGAACGTTTTAGTAATCATCCAATCGCACAATCGATTGTCAAATACTATGAAGGTGATTATTACGATTACCGTGATGTTGAGGAATTACCTGGATTTGGACTCATTGTTAAAACAAACGATGGAACCATTATTGCAGGTAACCGTAAACTAATGACCAAAAATAAAATTAGAGTAACTGATAAAAAGATCGCTGTTGGTTCAAATGTATTTATTAGTAAAAATGGTAAATACTTAGGACGTGTTATCGTTAGTGATACAATTAAGGATTCATCAATTAACGTTATCCAACGTTTAAGTAAAAAATATGATATTACAATGTTAACAGGTGATAATGACGTAATGGCTAAAAACGTTGCTGATTCTCTAGGTGGTATTAATTTCAAAAGCAATCTACTACCAGAAGAAAAAATTAGCGCCTTTAACAGTATTGAAACAAAAGGACTAAAAATGTTTGTTGGTGATGGAATAAATGATGCTCCATTATTAAGAAATGCTGATATTGGTGTCGCTATGGGTAATGGTAGTGAAATTGCAATCGACGTAGCTGATGTAATCATTATGGACGACGATTTAATATTATTAGAAAAAGCATTACACACTGCAAACAAAACAAAGAGAATAGTATATGAAAATATCGTCTTTAGCTTAGGCGTTAAAGCCTTATTCCTCATTCTTGCAGGATTTGGTATTAGTACAATGTTAATGGCAATCTTTGCTGACGTAGGTATTACAATTATTGCAGTAATGAACAGTTTGAGGTTAATATATTCAAGGGGGTTAAAGAAATCATGAGTAATGATAAAATGAAAAATTTAGAAGAAACGGTACACTTATTCAAAATTTATTCTGATTTGACACGCTTACGAATTATTGAATTATTAACACATGGTGAACATTGTGTCCAAGACATTTCCGAAGCCTTGGAGACAAGTCAAAGTGCAATATCTCATCAACTTAAAATGCTTCGTGATATGAATGTTGTTAAAACTAGGAAGCAAGGTAAACAAGTATTTTATAGTCTCCAAGATAATCATGTAAAAGAGATATTCTTAATTGGATATGATCATATTACTGAATGCAACTAACTAAAAAGCCATTTTGATAATGGCTTTTTTTATTTAATAAAAAAGACAAGTTCAAAATAAAATGAACTTGTCTCTTTATTACTTATGTTTAATTAAAGCGTATTTTTTCTTTCCTCTTTTAAGAACTGTGAATTCATTATCAATTGCATTTGTTTTTGAAATAACAAAAGATAGATCGTTTTGCTTTTCTCCATTGACAGTTACAGCATTATTTTTAATAAACTCTCTTGATTCTCGTTTCGATGAAGCGAGATTCGCTTCAATAAGTGCATCAACTAGTAACATATCTTCACTAACGTTTATAGAAGGAACATCTTTAAATCCGTCTGCAATTTCTTGTCTATTCAGTGATTTTATTTCACCACTAAACAATGCTTTTGAGATACGAAGCGCACTATCGTATGCTTCTCTCCCATGAACCAAGATTGTAAGTTCTTCTGCAATTTTATGTTGTGCTAGTCTCTTGTGTGGTTCTTTTTCAAATTGGGCAATTACATCTTTTGTTTCATCTACACTCATAAAAGTGAACTTCTTCAAAAAACTTACTGCATCTTTATCAGGTGTATTAATCCAGTATTGGAAAAACTCATAAACACTCGACAACTCTTTATCTAGCCAAATTGATCCTCCAGCTGTTTTTCCAAACTTTGAACCATCAGCTTTTGTAAGTAAAGGCCATGTTAAACCAAATGCTTTTGCTTCGTGCCCTTCGATTTTTCGAATTAATTCAAGTCCAGCAGTGATGTTTCCCCATTGATCCTGGCCACCAATTTGCATTTTGCAGTCATTATTTTTATATAGTTCCCAAAAATCAAGTGATTGAATAATTTGGTAGGAAAACTCTGTGAAACTAATCCCATTATCCAAACGAGATTTCACACTATCTTTACTAATCATATGATTAATATTGAAGTGTTTTCCAATATCTCTCAAAAAAGTTATTACATCGTATTTACTAATCCAGTCATAGTTATTCACTACTTCAGCATCTGGTAAAATGTTTACCACTTGTTTTGTAATTGAAGCGGCATTTTCTAATGATTTTTCTAAAGTCAGTAATTGTCTTTCTGTACTTCTTCCACTTGGATCACCAATTAGTCCTGTTCCACCACCTATTACTAAAATAGGATGATGTCCTCTATCCTCTAATCTCCTAGATACTAGATAAGAAATTAAGTGCCCTACATGGAGACTAGCCGCAGTCGGGTCCGCTCCAACATAGAATGATACTTTGTTTTTTTCTAAAAACTCTTCAATTTCCGGATCTGTTACATCATATATCAAATCACGCCATTTTAATTCTTCTATTAATGTCATTTTCATCTTTTTTCCTCCTATAAAATAAAAAGTTCGCCCTTAAATAAAGGACGAACTGTTATATCCGTGGTACCACCTTAGTTCTAGTTTAACTAGCACTCCTTAAAGATAACGGGTTTACCGTCTGTGCTTTTCACACAGAAGCTCATAAGTGTATAAATATCAGTTAACCTTAGTTTTCACCATCCACTAAGTCTCTTAAGATAACGATGATACTCTTGTCTTAATCGTAGCTTATAAAGTTGTTTTTCTTAATACAATTGAATGTGGTAATTTAATAACTTTTTCACCAATTTCTTCTTTATTCATTAGTTTAGTTAATAATCTCATTCCAACTGCACCTAAATCGTAAATTGGTATATCTACACAAGATAATTGTGGTCTTGCAAGTCTAGCATATTTTGTATTTTGGAACCCACATACACCAATTTCTTCCGGGATTTTTACATCATTTTCAAAAGCAACATTCATAAATGAAATTGCAATTGAGTCACGAACAGCAATCACACCATCAACTTTGTTTTCTTTAAAATATTCGTTGAAGTGTTCTGTATTAATACTAATACGTCCTGAAGTTCTCATAATTTGTTCTGCTAATTTCGCTTCTCGTACAGCTCGTAAATAACCAGCTTCTTTTAAATCATTTACCATATATTTGCGAACTGTTGAAACCATATAAATATTTTTACGACCTTCATCAATTAATTTCTTTGTTATTTCATAACCAGCACGTTCATAATCAATAGAAACAGAAGGGATCTCATCGTCTCCAGGGAAATATGTGTTGGTTAGTACGACTGGAATTTGGTATGTATTTTTAATGGTTCTTAAAAACTCATATTGTGTAGAAGTAATTTCATCATTTAAGTAAAGAATTCCATCCACTTGCGCGGCAATGATTTCTCTTAAAATATCTTCTTCACTTGCATCTTCACTTTCTAATATATATAACAAAATTGAGTATTTATATACACGAGCGATATCAGCAATACCATTCATCATTTCAGCAATTGATGCACGGCTCATATCCGGTACAACAACAGCTACAGTAGTACTTTTTCTACTTGCTAATCCTTTAGCAAAAGCATTTGGTTTATATCCTAATTCTTCTATTACACGTAAAACTCTTTCTCTTGTTTCTGGTTTTACTTTTTCTGGATTATTGATAGCACGTGAGACAGTTGCTAAACTTACTCTTGCCGCTCCAGCTACATCATAAATAGTTGCTTTACTCATAATATAAGCACCTTCTTTCATCATTATGATTATATCACAAGTGAAAATGTTTTCAAGGAGAAAGACCTCACAAATGAAAAGTTTTCATAAATTTGTGCAAA
>JBFFKS010000116.1:0-5298 GCA_041555275.1 Xianfuyuplasma sp.
AGAAGTCACCATCTTTAATTGATTTATTGATTCTAGTTAATGATTGATAAACAATACGTCCTGCTCCTAAATTTAAATGTCCTACTTCACTATTTCCCATTTGTCCTTCAGGTAGACCAACATCTAATCCACTCGCTCTTAGATAACTTGTTGGATATTCTTTCATTAATAAATCTAAATTGGGTGTCTTAGCCATTTTTATCGCATTTCCTACTGTATCATTACGAAGACCATAGCCATCCATTACAATTAATATTACTGGTTTTTTCATATATATCACCTCGACATTACTGATTATATCCTATAAACTTTTAATTTCATAGTGAAATAACCTATATGGTAGCGTTTTCACATTTTGCTAGAATTGTTTCTTTTATATATGTGTTAATATATAATAATAATGAAAGGTGTTGATAGCATGCCTAACTTAATTCTAGATAAATTACTAGATGCATTGGTTTCTAAAAAGGATGAGCAAGTGCTCAATTATACAGTTCCTGATTTATGGAATTGTTTTGATTATGATCAAGAAAAGTTGATTAGAACAAAGTCAAATGAACTTATGGTTAATCCTTATGATTTTTATGCTTCTGTAATTAAAAACTATATCTTGCCAAAACAAAATAAAAAAAGAGACTATCAGAATTCTATCTCTTTAAGTAGTGGTAAAATATTGCCAAAAAGCGGATACAGAGGTGGCGACTGGATCAAAGAGAGTGTCGCCTACTCAACAATGATTCGAGTAAGTAGTGCTTGGGATCATGATCGTAGTGGAATTCTTGAAACCTCAAACTTATATAATATGACTGAAACTGGTAGTTTTGTGAAAATGTTAAGCCTACTACCACTATTGAAAAAAATGGGTGTAGATGTTGTTTATATGTTACCTATAAGTAAATTTAGTTTAAAAGATAAAAAAGGGGATTTGGGTAGTCCTTATGGTGTGTCTAGTTTTACTGAAATAGACCCAAATTTAAAGGATCCACTTGTTGGGGATAGTTTAACTTTAGAGGAAGAATTTAAAGCATTTGTAGAAGCATGCCACATTCTTGATATGAAAGTAGTAATTGATATAATACCAAGAACGAACTCTGTTGAAAATGATTTAATAAAAGATCATCCCGATTGGTTTTACTGGATTAAAGCAAGCGAATACGATAACTATAATGTCCCATATGTAGAAGGCATTGAGGATACTAGCTATCCGACTCTCAAACGTATGGAGGAAGTATATAAAAACAAAGATACACTTCGTCATATCAATATGTTTCAATATGATCCTAAAACACAAGATAAAGTATTATGGAACAAGATAAAAAACAGTAAAAATTTAAGCAAAGCAATTGAAAAACATTTTGACTTACGTGTTGCTCCAGCATTTAGTGATCATATTAATGATAAGCAACCACCATGGTCTGATGTTACCTTCTTTAGAATGTACAAAGATTTTCCAAAAGAAACAGTGCAGTTTCTAGATACAATCAATCGCCCTCCATATATTTTATTTGATACAATTAAATCAAATATGTATCACGGTGAACAACCGAATATAGAACTGTGGGAAAAATTAGCAGATATTGTCCCTAGTTATCAAAGACGATTTGGGATTGATGGAGCTAGAATTGATATGGGGCATGCACTACCAACAAAACTACTAGATATGATAATGTCCAAAGCACGTCACATTGATCCTGATTTCACCTTTATTGCAGAGGAATTAAATCCGCCAAATGCATTGAAAGCAAAACAAGCAGGATACAATATGATTATTGGAAACGGATTCATCATGGAACCCCGAGTTTGGGAAGGCAAATTACATCAATTTATGTATGAAAGTATCCATTTACCTATTCCAACTTTTGCATGTGGAGAAACGCATGATACACCACGTCTTGCAGCAAGAGATGGAGAAGAAACACTATCTAAAACATTGACGATATTAAATATGTTTATGCCAAATGGCGTACCATTTATCAATAGCGGACAAGAGGTGTTTGAAAAACAACCTATGAATACTGGACTTGATGCACGAGAAAACGAACTATTAATGTTAGATCCTAGCGATCCTTATTATAAAAAATTAGCATTGTTTGATTTATATCAATTCCATTATACGAATCCACGAAGATGGGAATTGCCTGATATACTTGGTGCTATTAAACCAATAAGAGCAAAATATATAAAACAAATTACAAATAAAAAAAGTTTTGTACCTCTATATGCACAAGACCAACCAAAAACATTTATCGGTCTAGCTTTTTACAAAAAATCAAAATCTAATAAAGAAAATATATTAATTATTTTAGCAAATGCGAATCCTTATCATGAGCAATATGCAAAAATTGATATTTCAAAATTAAGAGAGTTAGCTAGTAATCAAAAAATGGATGGAAAATTATTATTTTCGACACACGAAGTACCACGTCCATTTACTCAATTTATTGACTATAGCACATTAGATATTCACACAGGACCAGGAGAAGTAAAAATAATTGAATTATAACGGTATTTTTTACCGTTATTTTTTGTGGTATAATAGTTAAAAGTGGGTGATATAATGATTTTAGTTCTAAATGGTAGTCCCAATAAAGATTCACAAACATTAAAGATTACAAAACGACTTTTTGATAAGAAGACAGAATTAATAAAGATAGTAAACTTATATAGTCAAAAATTTGATTCTTGTGATGACTGTGGCTATTGTAATAACAAGATTGGGTGTAAGATAAAAGATGATATGGATGATATCTACGATTTATTGGAGAAATCCACCACTCTCGTGATTTCGTCTCCTATTTATTTTGGTTGTTTGAGTGATGTCACAATGAAAGCCATCAATAGATTTCAAAGATACTATAATCAAAAATTTTCATTAAAAGATAACGATCTTCCCTCAGTAGAAAATCTAGTTTTAGTCGCGACTCAAGGTGGATCAGACAAACGAATGTTTAGTGGTGCAAAAGAAACAATGAGGATTATGAGTATCCTGTTTGAACCAAAAAAATACTTAGAAATACTAGTTCCTAATGCAGATAGGGTTGATCCACTTACTCTAAGAAAAACTCATTCACAAATCAAAAATACAATTAGACAATTAAAAAGATAACCAAAATTTGGTTATCTTTGTTTTAATAACATCATATCTAGAACCAATACTCGATTATAAATAATCTCCAATGCCATTACCTGTAAAGGTAATTTTATAAACAGTACGCCTATTCGATATGGTAATGTACCGTACATCTCGCCAATCCCTCTAAACTGGTAAATACCATACGTGTTGAGAGTGAACGCAATGAAACTAGCAATTACAACTGCAAGAATGACTTTGCTTCTTGTAAATTTTTTGTGAAATAAAATAATTCCAGGTACAATTGCCCACATCATATTAGATATCGTAAATACATTAAATGTAAATGCCCAAGGACTAAACATCATATGGAAAAAATCCACAATAATCCCTGTTGCACCACCAATCAACGGTCCAAATAGAATACCAATAACCATCATCGGAATCTCATAAAATGTAAATCTAAATGATCCTGTTTCAAATGATAAGAAACTCTTTAGTACAACCGCCAAGGCAATCAGTACTGCAACTTTTGTAAGTTGTTTTGTTGTTAAAATAGTTCTGTTGTTTTGCATAATAAAAAACCTCCTAATATAATATTAGAGGTCCCCGAAAAAAAATATTTCAGCGGACGCACCATCCCACCGCCACAAATGTGTTCGTTTATACCCAACTTCCCATGGTATAACACTTAACGCGGAATAGCTACTCTGACAAAGGTAATTATAAGAAAAAATCTTGATAATTGCAAGAAAATTGTTTATTTAATAGAAAAATCTATTTCAGATTGACCAGATTGTTTCATAAAAGTGTTTATCTTACTAAAAACCTTACTTCCAAAAAATGAATGTCTAGCGCTTAAGGGACTTGGATGACTACTTTGAAGAATTAAATGGTTTTTGTTTGTAATATATTTAGATTTGTTTATTGCATTATTTCCCCATAAAACAAATACTTTAGGACGATTATCCTCGTTAAGCATCCTTATTACCGCATCAGTAAAGATCTCCCACCCTTTTTTCTTATGGCTAAGCGGTTTATGGGCTTCAACAGTTAGGATTGTATTAAGTAATAATATTCCATTTTTTGCCCATGATGTTAATTCGCCATGTGCTGGTGGTTTAACGCCCAAATCAGATTCTAATTCTTTATATATATTCTGTAAAGACGGTGGGATACGACTTCCTTTAAGAACTGAAAAGGCTAACCCATGAGCTTGGTTATAATTATGATATGGGTCTTGACCAATTATAACTACTTTCACATCACTGAATGCACATAATTCAAAAGCAGTGAAAATATCTTTTTTCACTGGGAATATAATTTTTGTGCGATACTCCTCTTCAATGAACGCCGTTAATTCTTTAAAATAGGGTTTTTCTATTTCATTTTTGAAGTGTTCTTTCCAATCCTCTTTTACCATACATATCACCACTTATAGTATAACAAAAAAAGCACTGAAATTCAGTGCTTTATTTATTAATTATTTTCTGTTTCTTAATTCAGCTTGTGCAGCAGCAACGATTGCAACTGGGATTCTGAATGGAGAACATGATACGTAGTTTAATCCTGCTCTATGGAAGAAGTCAATTGAACTTGGCTCTCCACCGTGCTCACCACATACACCAACGATGATGTCTTTGTTAGCAGCTTTTGCGTTTTTAGTACACATTTCTACTAATTGTCCAACACCTTCTTGATCTACTGCAGCAAATGGATCGTTTGGTAAGATTCCTTTTACAGCATATTCTTTTAAGAATTTACCAGCGTCATCACGGCTAAATCCAAAAGTCATTTGCGTTAAATCGTTTGTTCCGTAAGAAATAAATTCAGCTTCTGCTCCTACTTGTCCACCAACTAATGCAGCACGTGGAGTTTCAACCATTGTTCCGATTTTATAATCTAATTCAATTCCAGCTTCAGCGATTAATGCATCAGCAGTTTCTTTGATATACCCTTTTAAGTATTTTAACTCAGCAACTGTTGAGATAAGTGGAATCATAATTTCTGGTTTTACAACTTTACCTGTTTTCGCAACTGCAATTGCAGCCATAATAACAGCTTTTGCTTGCATTACTGAAATTTCAGGATAAGTAACAGCTAAACGACATCCACGATGACCTAACATTGGGTTAAATTCGTGTAATTGCTCTAAAGCTCTTTCTAATACTTCTGTTTCGATTCCTAAATCTTTTGCTACTTCAGCAGCTTCATCAGCTTGAGGTAAG
>JBFFKS010000117.1:0-5280 GCA_041555275.1 Xianfuyuplasma sp.
ATCCGGGCTTAGAGTTTATGAAGCAGAAGAAGTTCCGGGTGGTATATGCTCTTCTTATTATCTAAAGTCAGGGCAGACAAAGCCACTGTTTAATTCACCTGAAGATGATGATGCTTACAGGTTTGAAATTGGCGGTGGGCATTGGATATTTGGTGGAGACCCCGCAATTTTAAAATTCGTTAAGTCCCAGGTTCCTGTTAAGTCTTACAAAAGGAAGTCTTCAGTATATTTTAGTAAAGATGAATTGTATGTTCCTTACCCAATACAAAATCACCTAAGCTACCTTGGAAAGGATTTGGCCATAAAAGCTGTTAATGAAATAATAAGCTCCCCGGATGGTAGTGTGTCAACAATGGCAGACTGGTTGGAGCAGAGTTTTGGAAAGACTCTTTTAGAAAAATTCTTTGCGCCATTTCATGAACTTTATACAGCAGGTTTGTGGACTCAGGTAGCGCCTCAGGATTCCTATAAATCACCTGTTAATATAAACCTTGCACTTCAGGGAGCGTATGAAAAGATTCCTCCGGCTGTGGGCTATAACGTCACCTACTTATATCCTAAGCCGGGATTAAATGTGTTATCACAAAAAATTGCAAATAATTGTGATATAGAATATGGCAAGAAAATAGAGGGAATTAATTTAAAGAAAAAAGAGGTTTCTTTTTCTGATGGCACGGTAAATAAATATAAAAATATTATATCGACTCTGCCGCTCAACACGATGCTTAAGATGACTAATCTGCAAATTGATGAACAAGATGATTTGCATTCATCTGTGCTTGTGCTGAATATAGGAGCTACCAAGGGTAAGAAATGCCCTGATGATCACTGGCTTTATATTCCTGACAGTGACTCAGGGTTTCACAGGGTTGGCTTTTATAGCAATGTGGATGTTTCTTTTCTTCCCAGTTCATCAAGAAAAGATAATGACAGGGTGAGTATTTATGTTGAAAGAGCCTATAAGCCTGATTCCAAACCATCGACAAGGGAAATAAATTCTTACTCTAAAAAAGTAGTAAAAGAGCTTCAGTCCTACAAATTTATAGATGAAGCCGAGACCGTTCACCCTACGTGGATAGAAGTAGCCTATACATGGTCTATGCCGGGTTCTAACTGGAAGCAACTCGCCATAAAAGAGCTCGAAAAGAAGGGGATTTATCAGATAGGAAGGTATGGAAGGTGGATATTTCAGGGAATAGCAGATTCAATAAAGGATGGATTTTTTATTGGAGGGGCATTTAAGTTTTAATGAGATAGCATATTATTTTAACAATCTTAGCGAAAATTTAGTGGGAGGTTGATTATTTAATGAGATTTAACACAATGATAAAATGGATAGTTAATGATCCAAAAATAATACTAAGAGCTATTTTAGAACCAAAATTTATTGTCCGCGCAATATTTTCTATCTTGCCTAATACAAAATTTAGTACAAAGCTAGTATGGGATGCCATGCTACGCCCCAACTACGGTTATGGCATATATCAAGCTGCATTGCAGGCAAAAGCATTAAATATTGACAAGATTTCAGTGATAGAATTTGGTGTTGCAACCGGTGATGGTCTAATGCATATGGAGTTAATATCTGAAGAGATATCTAAAGAATTAGACCTGGAAATTGAAATTTATGGTTTTGATACAGGTGAAGGAATGCCACCAACAAATGATAATAGAGATTTACCTTATATCTGGCAACCTGGGTTTTTCAAAATGAACTTTGATAAGGTAAATAATAGCTTAAAAAAAGCGTCTCTTATCTTAGGCAATGTTTCTAAGACTGTTCCAAAATTTATAAAAGAAAATAAACCAGCTCCAATTGGTTTTATCTCAATAGATTTAGATTACTATACATCAACAATAGATGCCTTAAAAATATTAGAACAACCATCTAAATATTATCTTCCAAGGGTCTTTTGTTACTTTGATGATATAGTTGGTGGCGATTTGGAATTGCATTCAGAATTTGCAGGAGAGTTGTTGGCTATTAAAGAGTTTAATGAAAAAAGCAAAGATAAGAAAATAGCTAAAATATACGGACTTCCACACAAGAGACAGATTAAGGCTCAATGGACTGATCAAATGTTTGTATATCACGATTTTGGTCACCCTTTATATTCAAAACATGTTTATCCAGATAAGAGATGGGGAATGGATCCATAATACAAAATAAATAAATTTTTTATTCAGGCACAATATTATTAAAAAAAATTAACGGTTTTATTAATCAGACTTAACAATCTCTATATTTTTATTAAATGAGAAGCCTAAATTTTGCATTATTACCTATAGTTTTTTAACAATTAGATTGTTTGTTTTCGGATAAAACTCAGACTCGATAATGATTTGAAGTAAGCAGAGGACTATTTTTTATTAAAGAACTCATTTATTGATTAGATATTAGTTTGTATAATAAGACCAATTTGAAAAATCAAATTTAATCAATCAAATATTTATATTTAAGCAACAATAAACTTATTTAAATGATTGATATGAAGTTTTGCTTTTTATATTTTGTAATAAAGTAATTAAACAGGGAGTTAACCTATTTAACCAAAGAATCAAAATCAACTCTTGGAAATATTTCTAAATTACCACCTCTGGTAGCATTATATATATTGCCCATCTGTTTTGTAACTGCACTTTTAGCAGCTTCCATAGCTTTTAACATCATATGGACTCTGGGTTTTGACCAATAATCACCAGGTTTATGGTAATTTGGTAGAAAATGATTATGTTCAAGTCCATTTGAAATATATGCTCCATTTTCATCAACTTTGACATCTTTTGGTATATTGTAATTAAAGTCCATACCTATCAGATATATTTCTTTAATTCCCATGAACAAAGCCATTTGTAATAAAGTATAAGTAACTGTACAACCGGCATAAATACATTCTAATGCATTTGTTGAAAAATGAGGAGGATCAGGGTAGTTGAATTCCTTATCCCACAGGCTTTCCCATTTGAGATTATAATAAATAGCTGTCTTAATTCTTGGCATAAAAAAATCTAGTATGTCTGGCAATATCATTACAGTATTTTGTATATTGTTGATCTCATTCCAATGATTTCGTGCAAAAGAGCTGTCCTCTAATGAATAATAAGTTGGTCTCCAGATTGTATCATTAAATGCCAGATATATCTTATTGGATGAGAACGTAATTTCATTTTTTAATTTATCAAGATCTGATATTTTTAGACTTGGACCATTCCCTATTATGAAACATCTCCTGTTTGCGTGTATATTTTTTAGAGCTGCAAGTTTAGGATTGTAATTAACATTCAAACCAGCTTTATGTACACATCTTAATGCTTTTTCTATTATTCTGTATTTGTAGTTTGATAATATTATTAATATTAAGTGTTTGCGTTTATACCACAAGACAGGGTTAATTAATTTTAGTAAATGTGACATGTTGTAACCATTTGTTTAATTGATTGTTAATTAGTAAATAGCTGGTGTTAGATCAAAATATGGCTGGACGATATATCTGATAAAGTTATATTCTTTTGCAATCTCTTTAATTGTTTGGCCGTAATTTTTGTTTGATAATTTCTTCGGATTCATACACTTTTTTGACCCCATCCCCTAGTGCTTTTTCAATAACTCTAATATCTCTTACCAGTCTCATCAGTCCCCAAGGTTCAACTGATGCCGCCTGGTCCGTACCCCACATTGCACGGTCTAATGTTATATGTCTTTCAATAAAGCAAGCACCAAGTGCTACGGCAGCAAATGTAGTTTGAAGACCAACTTCATGACCAGAATATCCAACGGGGCAATCATATTTAGCGCTAAGGGTATTTATCATTTTAAGATTTAGCTCTTCTGCTTTGCAAGGATAACTACTAGTACTATGAGCTATCAATAAATTGTTGTTGTTAATCAAAGACACAGCATGTTCTATCTCTTCAGTAGTTGACATGCCTGTGGATACGATAATTGGTTTGTCTAAAGAGTTCGTATCTAGTAAAAGGCTGTCATTAGTCAAACACGCTGAAGACATTTTATATATAGGTGGGGAAAAAGTTTCAATAAATTCTAAAGAAGGCTTATCCCAACAAGAAGCAAACCAAATTATATTCTTATCTCTACAATACTTATCGATTTGTTCATACTCTGTTTGTGAAAATTCCACTCTGTGTCTATATTCCAGATAAGTCATTACTCCCCAGGGAGTTTCTCTTAATTTATCTTTCTGATCATCTGGAACACATATTTCAGGTGTTCTTTTTTGAAACTTAACTGCATTACAACCTGCTAGGACAGCTGTATCTATAAGTTTTTTTGCTATTTCTACATCCCCATTATGGTTTATTCCTATCTCTGCAATTATGAATACAGGATGATCGGAACTAATTTTCACATTATCAAATTCTATTGTTTTGTTCATATCGATTAATTGTTAATTAAGTTATTGAACTTGGTTTATTTAATACTAATTCACACAATTCTCTTACGGCTCCTTGGCCGCCATTAGATTTAAGTATTATCTTGCTTGATTTTTTCACATCCTCTACGGCATCATTTACACAAACGGGGCAACCTACATATCTAAGACATTCTAAATCATTATCATCATTGCCTACATATATTACATTTGCAGGATCAATATTGTTCGATGATAAAATTCGTTTAAGTTCTTCAAGTTTATTATCTATACCTACAGAACATTCTATGTTTAACTTTTCGCACCTATGTTTGATTATGTTGCTATTTTCTTTGGATATTACATATATTGGAATATTTAGTTTCTTTAATTTTTCAATTCCCATTCCATCACCCCTGCTGCACGTAACAAATTCATTGCCATCTTCAGAAATTGCAACTTTGTTGTCTGTAAACACTCCATCAAAGTCAAATACAACTGCATCAATAATGCTTGGTAACAGATCAAACACTGTCTCTTTCTTTCTTTGTTTGATTAGAGTTTCAGCTAATAGAAAATCAACATTGTCATCTATTTCTATACTTCGCTCCTTGGGTATCTCATATGCTTGTATTTTCCCGAAGAATCTGTGTTGTGATTTAATAAATCCATTTGTTTTCATTATGTAGAAAGAACCGGTTTCAAGGTGCTGCGGATCAAGCTTTTGCCTTGGTAGTCTGGTTTTTTTATCATGATTTATTCCAGAATAAACATCATTTCTACTTTTAGACCAAAGAAAATGGTGGAATCTTGTAACTGAGAAAACACAATCCGCATTGTGTTTTCTCAGGCATTCAATGCTGCCGTCTATATCATCTGGCAGAGTAAGCGGCGAGGTGCATTGAAGAAA
>JBFFKS010000118.1:0-5274 GCA_041555275.1 Xianfuyuplasma sp.
CCCACTATCATTGATAAAAATACTTTAATCCATCTTTTCATCATAATACTCAACTCACTTTCAATAATTCATTAGAACATTGTTCTATGCAATATACATTCTACCATAAATACATAATAAAACAAATGAAAGTTTTGTGAAGATGACATGTCTGTCATAAATATGTTGACACCGGTGTCACTTTATGCTATTCTATATGTGACAAAGGTGTCACATGGAGGTGATATGAATGCCAACGAGTACATTTCTGAATTTACCAGAGGAAAAGAAAAATCGCATTATTGAAGCGTCTATTGATGTTTTTTCTAACGAGTATTATAGTGCAATTAAATTGTCAGATATTATTAGAAAAGCTAAAATTCCACGCGGTAGTTTTTATCAGTATTTCGAGGATAAAAAGGATTTATACCACTATGTCTTTAGTATTATCGTTCAGGAAAAAATGAAATATATTGGGGATATGATATATAATCCAGAAACAACTCCTTTTACAGTATTATTTAGAGACTTATATATCAAAGGTTTAAACTTTGCTCTTGAGAATCCTAAATATGTTATGATTACTAAAAATCTCATACATGATGGAAGTGGTATCTACAACGAGTTATTTGAGGATAACATCGAGCTTGCAAGAGAATTCTATCGAGGATATATCAATACTGACAAAAAATTAGGACGAATTCGAGAAGACGTAGATACAGATTTACTAGTGGATTTTGTTATTAGTTCTATTACTAATATTGCATTTGATGAGATTCGCGAATCAAATGCACTTGATCCAGAAAAAATGCTCAAAAAAGCAGAAGGTATTATAAGCATATTACAGAAAGGTATAGAATAGGTGAGTTAAATGTTTAAAGTTGAAGATTTAAGATTTAAGTATCCTAAAAACGAAAAAGATGTTATTAATGGTATTAGTTTTGAAATTGAAAAAGGAGAGATTTTTGGGTTTTTAGGACCAAGTGGTGCCGGAAAAAGTACAACCCAAAAGATTCTCATTAAGATTTTAGAAGATTTCAGAGGTAAAATATCTTACAATGGAAAAGATATACTAGAGTACGGAGACGACTTCTATGAAAGTATTGGTGTTAGTTTTGAAATGCCAATTCATTTCTCTAAAATGACAGCGATGGAAAATGTTGAATTTTTCCTAAAACTTTACAAGAATAATGCAGATGTAGAAGCATTGATGAAACGTGTAGGACTATGGGAAAGCAAAGATATGATGGTTGGAGAATTTAGTAAAGGTATGAAAATTAGATTAAATATCGTAAGAGCATTACTAAATGAACCAAAGATGTTATTCTTGGATGAACCAACAAACGGTTTGGACCCAACAAACGCACAAATCTTAAAAGAAATGATCAAAGAATTCAGAGCAGATGGTGGAACCGTATTTATCACATCTCATATTATGGCTGACATTGATCAATTATGTGATAGAGTTGCCTTCATCGTTGAAGGAGAAATCAAGGAAATGAGTTCTCCAAGAGAACTAAAAATTAAATATGGTAAACGTAGTATGACACTTGAATACAAAGAGAATGGTAAAACAGAAGTACGTGAATTCCCACTAGATAATATTGGGAAAAACGAAGAGTTCTTAACCCTGTTACAAACAAAAGAAATTGAAACATTACATAGTGGCGAAACAACCTTAGAAGATATCTTCATCAAAGTCACAGGAGTTGCATTACGTGATGAAGAGTAGACTTTGGATTCTTATAAAGGGTGAACTCGTAAGACTAAACAAGTATGGTGTGTTCTCAATTAGTATCCTAGTAGCTTTCATTTGGGGAGTAGTTTTATTCCTAGTAAGTGACAATATATTAGGAACCATGTTACCATTTGTATTATTCTTAGATGCAACAATGATGAGTGTAATGTATATTGGTGCAGAAATGCATTTTGAAAAATCAGAATCAACAATCAGTACAATGCTGGTAACACCAGTAACAAACAATGAATTAGTGTTGAGTAAAATTTTAGCAAACTTGATTCATAACTTAACATCCTCATTACTTATAATTGGTGTGTTCTTTGCAGCTGGAAAACTTGATTTCATAAATGAAATTGGCTTCAGTCTACTCTTAGTCATTCTTGGAATTGTAATAGCAACTGCAACATTTACAGTTACAGGTCTGGTTTTAAGTTATTATCAAAAAGACTTTACGGATATGCTTGTAAATATGTTTGCAATGGTAATATTCCTAATGATCCCTTCAGTATTATTATTATTTGGTGTGATTGAAGGAGAAATTTGGGAAAACGTTATGCTAGCAAATCCTTTGCAAGCTGCACAAAATATAATATCTGGAGGATTCTATAATCAAGCAGGCGAGATAGACTTAGGTTATGAGTATTATGTTAGTTTGGGATATATGTTCTTTGGTGGAATTTTTATGTTTTTCTTCGTAGCTATCCCAAAATTCCAAGATTATGCCGTTAGGCAGAGTGGAGTGTAAAAAATGATTGGTACTATAATTAAAGCAGAATTTAAAAATATGTTCCGAGATAGAATGTATGCATTCTTTGCAATTTATCCAGCTATATTCGGAGCAATGGGCTATTTTCTTGTTAAGTGGTTTGAAGATAAATATCCTGGAGGTGTAGCTGCACCAATCACTGCAATGATGTTAATTGTTGTAACAGGATATGTGTTTGGAGCATTGATTGCATTTACATTACTTGATGATAAAGATGATAAAGTTTTAATGAGTTTAAAAATCACACCGATAAATGTTAAATACTATATTTATGTAAAAATGGTAGCGGGAATGATATTTGGATTTATTGCAACACTAATTTTATTGTTAGCAACAAACTTCTTACCAAATGCAAACTTCTTAGTTATATTGGGTGTCGCTTTACTTGGTTCTATTCAAGTTCCTAGTGTTACCCTAATAGTAAACTCATTTAGTGACAACAAAGTAGAAGGTTTTGTAATAATGAAATTATCTGGAATGGTCCTAATGTTTCCATTAATCGGGTTCCTAGTAACAGGTTGGGCACAATACTTACTTGGTGTTGCACCAGGATATTGGGCTGGAAGTCTCATTGAAGTTGAGCTTGGTGTAGATACAGGTTCAACAGTATTACTATTCTTCGCAGGAATTGTATACAATTTATTTGCTACATGGTTGTTAATGAAGTTTTATACAAAAAGATCAAATATATAGGAGGAAATTATGGAAGTATTAAGTATTATTTTAATTGTTTACGGACTATTTTGTATTTTAATTGGTGTGATGAAATTACCAATGATTTGGAAAATGAAAAAGTTCCAAATCATGTCAAAAATGTTTAAAGGTGACAAGAATCTTCAAATATTCGTCATCGTATGGGGTTTAATTGCTTTAGTAATCGGAATTCTAATTCGATAATAATTTATTCAAAAAAAAAGACAGAAATTCTGTCTTTTTTTTAGTCTTCAATTATCCAAAATAATAACTCTAAATCGGTAAATTCAATATCAAGAGTTTCAAACTGTGTTTCACTAAAGTATAAATAGAATCCATCAAATACTAAATCTAATTCGATATAATCATTTGCAGGAATTGTTTCATCAATTTCAAAGTTAGCTTCAGCAATTGCGGTTTCTTCACCAGCAATGTAAATACCAAAATCCATTGAACTAATGTACTCCGCACTATCAAAGCCATTTGTAATAAATACAGTAACTACAAATGTAGAATCGTCTTCATAACGGAAGTCTTCATATACAACGCCAATTTCATCAGGAACTATCTCAATGTTATCACATGCTGATAATGCAAATACGAATCCCAGTGCTACTATAAAAGCAAAGATTTTCTTCATTTATATTCCCCCTTTTCAAATTTTATTATACCAGTATTTTGCTAAAATTATACAATTATTTGTAAGTTGCTCTAATTTCAATAATTATGTCTCTTAATTCAGCTGCTTTTTCAAAATCTAAATCTCTTGCTGCTTTTCTCATATCTTTTTCTAATTCTTGAACTAAAATCTCTTTTTCAACCTTAGTAAGTTCAGTAACTTTTTTAGACTCATCAGTAGTAGGGAGTTTCACACTAATAGAATCTCTGATACTTTTTATAATAGTCTTTGGTGTAATATTATATTTTTGATTGAATGCTGCTTGAATTCCTCTTCTGCGTTCAGTCTCACTGATTGCATATTCCATTGCACTTGTCATTTTATCAGCATACATGATAACTCGTCCATCAACATTTCGGGCAGCACGTCCTATTATTTGCACTAATGATCTATTGCTTCTTAAGAATCCTTGTTTATCTGCATCTAATATACAAATCAAGCCAACTTCAGGAAGATCTAACCCTTCTCTTAATAGATTGATTCCGACAAGAACATCATAAGTTCCAAGACGTAATTCTCTAATTATTTCTATTCTTTCTAATGATTTTATTTCACTGTGTAGATAGGCTACCTTAAATCCTAACTCTTTTAGATATCCTGTTAAGTCTTCACTCATCTTAATTGTTAAAGTCGTAATCAAAGTTCTTTGATTTTGCTCATTACGTTTCATTATTTCCGCAACGATGTCATCAATTTGTCCTTGTTTACCACGCACTTCTACTACTGGGTCTAGCAAACCTGTAGGACGAATAATTTGTTCAACTATGTGTGGTGTTCTTTCTAATTCGTAATCTCCAGGAGTTGCACTAAGATAAATGACTTGTGAAATCTTTTGATTAAATTCTTCAAAGTTTAGTGGACGGTTATCAAGCGCACTTGGTAATCTAAATCCATAATCAATCAATGTTTGTTTTCTTGATCTATCTCCTTTAAACATTCCTCTTACTTGAGGTAAACTCACATGTGATTCATCAACTATAAGTAAGTAATCATCTCCAAAAAAGTCCATCAATGTGCTTGGTGTCTCTCCGGCTTCCCTAAGTGATAAATGACGAGAGTAGTTTTCTAGCCCAGGGCAAGATCCGATTTCCTTCAACATCTCTATGTCATAGTTGGTTCGCTGGCTAATACGTTCAGCTTCCAAAAATTTATCTTGTTTTTTATAATATTCAATTCGCTCTTCTAGTTCTTGTTCAATTCTTCTAATTGCTTCTTCAATTTTATCTTTATTTGTTACAAATTGAGTGGCAGGGAATAATGAGATAACACTATATTCGTTAAGCACTTCCCCCGTCAGTATATCAATTTCTCTAATTCTTTCTATTTCCTCATCAAATAATTCAATCCTAATTCCTATCGTTTTTGAATATGTAGGCAATACTTCGATAACGTCTCCTTTTACTCTAAAAGTTCCCC
>JBFFKS010000119.1:0-5230 GCA_041555275.1 Xianfuyuplasma sp.
GCGCCCCACCGCCCTTCACCTGGCGGGTATGTTTCCCAACAAAAAAACGTAGCTGACCTGATGGCATATCCGGTCGTGTTGCACGGTGCTTCATGCTTGACGACAAGCGCCCCCATCGTGGGGGCGTTCATCGCGTCTTCAGTTGTTTTGCCGCTGTAAGTTGAGCCGTCTGAATAATAGACGCGGAACCACATTAAGTCGCATCACGAATGGTGATGCTGATTGCGTCAAGGCTAAATGTGTTTCCAGAAGTTACATTTTGGGAAGATGATAGCGAGCCGCTCGCAATCACAAGGTTGGTCCCGTTGGTCAACGCCCAATGTGTCGCCAAGCCTGTTCCGGTGACACTTCCTGCCGAGATTGCCGGGACGATAACCCGACGGCCATCCGTCGCACCATTCTGCGTGACGCCGGTGTTCACGGTGTCATTCCCGAGCGTGTTGCCGGTCACGGTGGCATAGGTCAAGCCGGGATCGGTTGACGTTATATCGATCCGCGTACCGTTTGTGTCCGCGTAATCTAGCCCTTGGTCAAATACTTCGTCGTTTATAGCAGCCATAGAAATCTCACTCTATTTAGCCTGTTTCAATTTCCATCAAACATTTGATAGGATTGGGTTTTGTCTGGAATAATTTGGAGGAAGGAATACGAAATAGATGAAGATTTATTTATTGTAGCAGGTATTGATAAAAATTTCTCGGTTAGAAAAAATGGAGAAACTATCCTTCAATGTAGTGGCGATGATTATACATGTTCAGGTTTTGAATCGGTAACGTTTATTGATGATTTGAAAGTATTTTATACAGAGTTACAAGAAAAAAACGAGTAAACCTCGTTTTTTTTATCCGTTTTATAACTATGTTTTAATTAGAAATGTTATAATTATATTGAGGTGATGTTTATGAAACAAATATTTGAAGAGTTTACATTCGGACATGGCGCTAAACTACACAATAGATTAGTTTTAGCACCCATGACAACATATTCAAGTAATGTCGATTTGACTTTAAGTGATGAAGAAGAAATATATTACAATTCAAGAGCAAAAGGAATGGGTATGGTGATTACGGCAGCTACTGCTGTAAGTAAAAATGCTCAAGCATTTGAGAACCAAATTTCAATTCGAGATAATCGATATCTTGAATCAATGACAAGATTGGCGAATGCGATTAAAAAAGAAGGCGCAAAAGCAGTAGTGCAACTACATCATGGTGGAAGAATGAATCAACCAAATTTGTATCCAAATCAAGATATTGTTAGTGCGTCTGCTATCAAAGCAACACGTGATTATACAGTAACTCCTAGAAAACTGAAAACGTCTGAAGTGTACGACTTGATAGATGATTTCACAAACGCTACTATTTTAGCTATAAAGGCAGGATTCGATGGAGTTGAACTGCATGGTGCCAATACATATATTATTCAACAGTTTTTTAGTCCTCATTCTAATAGAAGAACAGATGAGTTTGGTGGGTCAGTTGAAAAGAGAATGACTTTCCCTTTAAGGCTTGTTGATCGTGTGCTAGATATAAAAAAGAAGTATGGAACTCCTGATTTCATAATTGGCTATAGATTTAGTCCAGAAGAACTTGAAAGTCCTGGGATAACGTTAAATCAAACAATGAGATTGGTTGATGAGTTAGCGAGTAAAGACATTGATTATTTACATATATCATTAGGTAATTATAAGGCAACATCCATCAGGAATAAAGATGATCAAACACCAATTGTTACGAAGTTAAATAACGTTATAAATAATAGAGTGCCTTTAATTGGTGTTGGACATTTACGCAAAAGAGAAGATTTTGATGATGCACTAAACTACAATTATGATTTACTGGCAGTTGGTATGATTGCATTATCAGATAAAGATGTGGTGGAAAAATTAAAAAATAATGAGATTCCAAGCACTACATTTAGAAGAGAAGATTTGTTGCCTACACCAATGTTTAATCGCATAAAGAAGTATATAGGTCCTGAAAGCGAATTTAAAATTGAGTCATAAAAAAAGAAGAATTCATAGAATTCTTCTTTATATTTTGTAGTTCAATTTATCTAAATATTTTTTTGGTATCCCTGAAATAATGTTGAATATTGCACTAATGAAGATCCCTCTTGCAGAACTTGCACCACCTAGAGAAACATTTAAACGTAATGCATCTTCCCAGTTTTCAGCATGAGCAACAATGTAGTAAATTAGTGGAAATGCTTGTTCAAGTCCACATGCAACACCACTATATTCCTCAATAAATAAATCTATATCATTCATTGTTAAAGCCATTGTTAAAGATTCTTGATATTCTTTTGGAGCACGGAAAATATTACTTTTTAAAGCCTTAAGCTTGTCAACGCCTTTTTGTAAATCAAACAGTACATTATAAAGTAAATCATCAAAATACCTTATTCCTTTGTATGCAGTCAAGGTTTTGGAATAAGTTAATGATTCTTCTACCTTATTTACTGCTCTTGTCGATTCGAACATAGCTAATAAGAAGGTTGGACCAATAAGTTGTTTATCAATGTGGTCAGTGAACACGCTGATTTCTTTTTGTCCATCTCTTTCTTTTGCATATTTCAGAAGTAAGTCTTTACCATAGTGTTCTATATACCCATTATATGGTCCCTCTTCGTTAAAGTAATTATAGAACTCATTACGCCAATTCTGAGGAGAATAATCCTCATTGTTGTTATAAAATTCGTGAAATTTGTACAATACCTCTCCCATGAAATCTAAATCCCCTACTTGGTGGTTTGGATAAACATCAAAACCATTTTTTGCCTTTTTATACAACTCATGGTCGATAGGTATGAAAATAATTTCGTGATCTTTTTTATAATTTTCTAACAACTTTCTATCATATATCCAATTCAACCCCAAAGCACTTGCGCTTCCTAATAAACTTGCTGTCATTATGTCAGTTTTTGACATTCAATCACCTCTATTTTAATTATAGTCATATTATACCACAGTTTAAAACATTATGCTTAACAACATTAAAGTATGATATAATTATTTTTAGTTAGGAGTGATGCAAATGAATAATCAGTTTACCAGTAAAAAGCAAAGTATTTATGCGAGAAACGGCGTTGTCGCTACAAGCGAAGGATTGGCAGCTCAAGTAGGTCTTGAAATTCTAAAACTTGGTGGAAATGCAGTAGACGCAGCAGTAGCTTGTGCCGCTGCTTTAACAGTCGTTGAGCCAACAAGTAATGGAATTGGTAGTGATTGTTTTGCTCTTGTGTATATGAATGATAAACTTTACGGAATGAATAGTAGTGGTTATAGTTCTAGAAACATCTCGATAGAAAAATTGAAAAGTTTAGGTTATGAAAAAATGCCCATAGGTGGCGTAATTCCGATAACAGTTCCTGGAACACCTAAGGGGTGGGCAAATCTGATTGATAAATTTGGTAATTTAAATTTATATGAAGTTTTATCGCCAGCTATTAAACTTGCAAGGGAAGGATTCATTATTGGAGAAACCGTTGGTTTTTATTTTGAAAAAGCAATTGAGATATACAAAAATAGAAATCAAGGAAAAGAATATGAGCAATTTTTTAATGTTTTTACCAAAAATGGAGTATCTTATAAATCTGGCGATTTTTTTAAAAGTGAATATCATGCAAAAACATTAGAGGAAATCGGAAAAACAAACAGTGATAGCTTTTATAAAGGTGAACTTGCAGACAAGATAGTATCATTTATGGAAAAACATAATGGCTTTATCGATGCATCCGATTTGCGTGATTACGAGGTAGAATGGGTAGAGCCAATTAGTGTAAATTATAAAGGATTCGATATTTGTGAGATTCCCCCTAACGGACAGGGAATAACCGCCTTAATGGCCCTGAACTTACTTAAAGACGAAACACCTAAACAAGGTGATGTTGTCACTCTTCACAAACAAATTGAAGCAATAAAAATTGCATTTAGTGATACTTTAAAATATGTTACTGATGAAAAATTTATGAAAGTAAATTCCGAATTTTTATTAAGTGATGAGTATGTAAAATTAAGAAAAAAAGATATTACAAATAACGCTTTGTTACATGATCCCATTGACTATAATAAAGCTGGTACGGTGTATCTTGCAACTGCTGACAAAGAAGGAAACATGGTTTCCTTTATTCAAAGTAATTATATGGGATTTGGTAGTGGAATTGTGATAGATGATACTGGAATTGCAATGCAAAATCGTGGTCATACATTTACTTTAGATGAGAAACATCATAATAAACTAGAACCCCGAAAAAGAACGTACCATACTATAATCCCAGGATTCATTATGAAAGATAATAAAGCTGTTGGTCCATTTGGAGTAATGGGTGGATTCATGCAACCTCAAGGTCATCTACAAGTGGCAATGAATCTAATTGATTATAAAATGAATCCGCAGGAAGCACTCGATGCACCAAGATTTAGATGGGATGAAAAATTAAGAGTATCACTTGAAAACTCATTTGATATCTATGTCGCTCAAAAACTTCGTGAAAAAGGACATCACATTACAATTGATTTATATAGTGGAGGGTTTGGAAGAGGACAAATCATTCTAAGACATGAAGAAGGTTATATTGCAGGTACTGAAACAAGGTGTGATGGACACATTGCGTACTATTAATATAAAAAAACGATGCAATTAAGCATCGTTTTTTAATATTTGTCAAATCCACCTTCTAAAATATATACGTCATTTACACCATCTTTAACCAATTTTTTTGCAACACGTTTACTTTTTGAACCGTTTTTACAATAGAGGTATACACCTTGATCTTTTCTTATTTTAGCATATTTGCCAGTGATGTTTCGTACTTTAAAGTTTCTGGCTCCTTTGATTTTACCTTTATCAAAATCCACTTTTTTTCGGATATCAATAAGCTGCCCTTTGCGCATATTTGCTTTGAAATCTTGTTTTGAAATAACGCGTATTTTAGACGTATCCACATTCTTATTACGAATCAGAAGCCATCCAATAAAGATACCAAGACCAGCTGCAAGTACTGTGTTCCATGATAATAATCCCTGCAAAAATTCATTCATATTTATCACTCCTCATTGTGAATTATAATGGTAAAAGATTATAATGTCAATTGTCCTTTTATGAAGGTTTTGAGAATTGTTCTTGTATTTACTAAAAATTTAATATAATATATGAAAGTAATTTAGTTATATATAGACAAAACAGCAATTTTTATATATAATATTATCTATGATTAGGAGTGAATAAAA
>JBFFKS010000120.1:0-5198 GCA_041555275.1 Xianfuyuplasma sp.
CACGATTAGATAACCCATTTGAGATTGACAATATAAGCCTGTATCAATTGGAAGAGCAAAATTTTGGAACTTCTGTTTCTCTTTACATTGATTCGTCACCATTCAATACTTCTAATCATAATGAAAATAGTAATATGATGCTGCCTATTGGATATGAATCACAAATGTATGGTTATTTTAATTACTCACCGATGCTGTTTCAAAACACATATAACCCAACGATAATTTATGAAAATAATGAAATGATTAATTTTATTATCAATGATTGAAATACTTCTTAAACATACACCAATACCTAAAGAGTTTCGTGTATAAAATCATAAAAACACATCACTTGTAATTATACAGGTGATGTGTTTTATATCAATATAAGTATGGGGTTCTTTTTTAAAAATACATATGGTAAAATAGTCTCAAGGAGGCTGATACTATGTACACCCTACAAGAAATAATTGAATATACTCATACTCTATTTCAAACAAGTAATAATGAAACTTATCATCAAGAATGCGGCATTACATATGATGCAAAAAATAAGATAAAAACTATTGGGTATTGCACAAACCTAACACCTGATTCAGTTGAGAAAGCTAAAACAGCTAATATTGATCTCTTGATTACTCATCATGATGCATGGGGATTTATTTATGGGATGAAAGAAGAATGTAGTAAGAAATTAAAAGAATATGGAATTTCTCATTTCTTTATTCATTTACCTTTAGATGATGCTTCATTTGGTACAAATAGTTC
The DNA here is from genome assembly GCA_041555275.1 of Xianfuyuplasma sp. Lineage (GTDB taxonomy): Bacteria > Bacillota_I > Bacilli_A > Izemoplasmatales > Izemoplasmataceae > Xianfuyuplasma. Next base: position 751 of record JBFFKS010000120.1, read on the forward strand.
TTTACTAAAGGTTCTAGGGTTAAACGAACTAGGTAAGTATTCCGAAGAACAAGGCTATTTATGTGGAGCACTAGGGGAGTATGATGAGCCAATTCAGTTTTGTGAATTAGTATCTAGACTTGAGTCGAATATGGGAGAACCAGCAATGTCATGGCAAAACAATGAACGATTGGTAAAATCAGTATTTGTTGTTTGTGGGGCAGGGTTTACTACCGATTTAATGAAAGAAGCAGTAGATTTAGACGCTGATGTTTATATTACAGGAGAGAAAATTTTGTATACAATGCAATATGCAAAACAAGAGGATTTAAATTTAATTATAGGCAGTCATACCTTTACAGAGATATTTGGGGTTGAATCACTTGTCAAAATTATTAAAGAAAATTTCAAGGATTTAAAAGTTAAACTAGTACAAGAAGATCGCCTAGAGGCAAAACCATTAATTCTCTAATATATATTTAAAGTTACACGGTGATTATATGAGAGTAACAAGGAACATCAAGATGACGATCTCAAAGTAATTCATTATTAGAACAGTTGGATATTTTTATTTTGGAAGCTGAAAACGGTACTATGGCTATGGATACAATGACAGGACCTAATGGATTGGTACATGAATTATTTAGTTGTCTTTATTGCATATGGGTTATGTCTAGGCATAATAACAATACATTTGAACAGTTCTTTGTTATAATTAAAACGAGGTGATATTATGTTGTTTTTAAAAGCAAGTGAAGTAGAAAAAGAAAACTATAAATTGATGTCGGGTGCAATATTGCCAAGACCGATAGCTTGGATTACAACACTTCAAGAAAATGGGAAAGTTAATGTTGCACCGTTTAGTTATTTCAATATTGTTTCGGCAAAACCACCGTTATTATCTGTTTCAATCCGATACGATACTAATGAACAAAAAGATACATCTAGGAACATTTTTAGAAACAAAGAGTTTGTTGTTCATATCATTAGTGAAGAATATTTGAAACAGGCAAATATGACATCAAAATCTATGGGGAATACTGAAAGTGAATTAGAGTATGCGTCATTACATGCTATACCTAGCACTTTAATAAAAACACCTGGACTAAAAGAATCTAAGATTAGATTAGAATGTGTTTATGAAACACATCTAAATCTTGAAACAACCGATTTGATTATCGGAAGGGTAGTAGGATTTCACATTGAGGAGGAATTATTTCAAAATGGGAAAATTAGTTTAGAAAAACTACGACCAGTTTCCAGATTATCAGGATCTAGATATGGTTTGTTAGGGGAAATTATCCACGTTCCAAAAGAGTAAGTAGATTGTATTTTCATACAAGGTTAAGTTATATCGTTTATAAAAACATGTTATTTCAACTGAAGGATATCGAGAGTTGGATTCAACAGTAGGATGTAATAAAGTAATTGAGATATCTGGTTATAAATTCTCAACGCTATAAGTTGGAGATAACGTAATAACGACTGGTGTAAAAATATGTAGTTCATACTTAAGTGAAGTAGATAATTCTAGTCTACTAGCATTTGAAGTGGTTAGGTTTATTGATCCTTATAAGATTCTTATTTTGCATATTAAGCATTTTCCAAAAATGGGAAGTGTTTTTTTCTTCATTATCACATATTATATATACTTAGTGATTTTGAGATTAACGTAAATATTATTCTTTTCCGAGTAGATATACTCTATTGAGTTTGTAATAAACTTATGTTATATTTATTAAGATATGACTTAAAGAGTTCATATATAAGAGCTTCTAAATTATATTGTGAATTCCCTTTTTAAAATTTACAAGGAGTGATACAAATGATTCTGATTAATGATTTCGCTTATGTTGATTTTTTATCATCAGCGATAGTACTTATATTTTTTCTAGCATTATTGTATAAGAGAGCATATTTATCATATAACGGTAAAAATTTAATTACATTAGCCATCTTTATTTTTGCTTTAACGTTTGTTGAAGGACTTTCGTACTCTATTGACAGTAGCACAAGTGAGACTAATAGATTAATTAATCTTGGGCTTAATTTCTTCTTATATTTCGCTACTCCATTGTTACTAGGATTTTGGGTGAAGTACACTTATTATTTGGTTTCTAGAAAACAAGCAAGTACTACACAATTAGTTCTGTTCTTCACACCAGCAATCATCGTTTTAATTCTTATAACAATAAATATCTTTGAACCATTTATCTATACCATCAATGAGTATGGAGAATACTCACGATTACATGGTTTTACATACATCACAGGACTTTCATATATATTGGTATTCTATAGTATATCTATACAAATATATTATTTAGTTAAAAGGTTTACATCTGAAATTACTATTTTGCTGATTAGTAATATTGTTGCTTTTTTTGGAAGTTTTATTCAACTATCCAGCAGTGATTCACTCTCATTTTATCCATTCATTACAATTGGATTTGTGATAATATTTGTCTTTTTTGAGTCTATTGAAGATACAGTAGATGAATTGACAAGACTGTTTGATCGAAGAAAGATTTATGAAATTATAGATTCTAGAATAATGACAAACAAGCCATTTTCACTAGTTATGCTGGATTTAGACAATTTAAAACTGCTTAATGATAATTTTGGTCATCATATTGGAGATACTGCTATAGTAGATTTATCAAAAAAACTTCAATTAAAATTTCATAAAGACGCAATATTAGGTAGAGTTGGTGGGGATGAGTTTGTATTAATTTCCGACTTAAGAGAGAAAGAGATTGTCAAAAAACTCGAAGAGATAGATTCAAGTTTTTACGAAAATTCAATTCATTATGAATATGAATATAGTTATGGTATTTCACATTCTAAAAACTACAGTAATTTAAGTACTGATATCCTTCTTCAACAATCCGACAAAAAAATGTACGATATGAAAGCGAAACACAAGAATTTTAGAAGAAGAGCTAGTGATAGATAAAACAAAGTCACATAACAATTAAATAGAGTAAAGATGAATATTTTGAAGTGTGTTTGTTCCCTGACACTCTTCAAAATATTTTTTTTCTTTAAGGCTTACTTGCAATGTTTTCAATATCTAAATAATACTTATGGGATATTAAATATTTATCGAACACATAATTATTATTTGGGAATCTATTATTAAAGTAGTGTTGATTTCCTTGTCTTGAGAAGATGCAAAATTATAGAAGTAAGGATTCCTACTAGAATTATCCTTATAAACTAAAACCAAGTTGTGCTATAATTTAATTGTATAAGGAGGGAGTAATATGCAACGTATATTATCAAGATCGCAAGCCAAAACAACTTCAAATATTTTTGCTTCGGGATTATCCTTCTATAAGTTAGTTTGGTGTTTTATTATTGGTTCTATCATTGGAACCTTGTATGAAGAGATTTTGACATTTTTTAAACATGGTGTATGGGAAAACAGGAGTTCTGTAATAATAGGGCCATTTAATCCTTTATATGGTGTTGGATTTGTTGTTGCTATTTTACTTTTTCATAATGTTAAGAATCCAATAAAGTTATTATTACTTGGTGCTTTCTTTGGAGGAGCATTTGAATATGCTGCAAGTTGGGCTCAAGAGTTTTTTACTGGGAGTATTTCGTGGAATTACAACAATTTACCATTGAATATAAATGGTCGTACAACTGTTCTTTATTCTTTATTTTGGGGATTATTTATTCTTGGTGCTATTAAGATTCTATACCCATTCTTGAGTAAATGGATTGAGAGAATCCCATACTCTCTAGGTGTAAAAATCACACGGGTATTCATCATATTTTTATCTTTAAATATGTTTGTATCTTATTCAATGCTTATTAGACAAGGTGCGCGTGCGAAAGGAATTGAACCATATACTCCATTAGGTGAATTTTATGATAGAGTATTTACTGACGAATATATAGCAGACTTATTTCCAAATATGGTACCAATTAAGGGTGATGATAATGAGTAAACCATTAAGAATTACTATGGTTGTAGACACATATGGTGTCACAACAAATGGAACCACAATATCTGCTATGCGTTGCGCAGTGGCATTAAGAGAAAGAGGTCACAGAGTTAATGTCATAACGGGAAGTCCCCCCATGGACAAATATACTTATTCAACAGGGTACAATAAGTTTCCAATCCTTTATCAATTATCAAAGTCGCAAGGAATGTTACTTGCTAAAAACAATTCAAAAGTGCTTAAAAAAATCATTAAGGATTCAGATATTGTACATTTTCTTTTGCCTTTTAAGATTCAAAAAAAGGGTAGAAAAATATCAGATATGTTGAAAATTCCATCTAGCTCAGCTTTTCACTTACAGCCTGAAAACATTACTTCAACATTACATCTAAATAAATTTAAAAATCTAAATGAATACATCTATCGTTACTTTAGACGATATTACAATAAATTTGATCATATCCATTGTCCTTCAAAGATGATAGCGGATATTATTAAAGAACATGGGTACAC
>JBFFKS010000121.1:0-5176 GCA_041555275.1 Xianfuyuplasma sp.
AGATTATAATGGTACTTCACTTGATTTAGTTAAAATAGGAACACTACATTTTGAAACATTGAGTCACAAAAGATTTCCATTACTAAAAATGGCGATTGATTCTGGTATTCAAGGTGGTTTGATGCCTGCAACATTAAATGCAGCTAATGAAGCTGCAGTTAGCCTGTTTTTAAATGGGAAAATTACTTTTTTACAAATAGAAGAAATTGTGTTAGAATGTATAAACAAATTCGAAAACGATTTGGAATTAACAATTGATAAGATATTGGAAAGAGACAACATAGTGAAAGACTATGTGTTACAGACATATAGTTAAAAGGACGTGTAGAAAATGAGCTTTATAGTAAACATCTTAGTATTTTTATTGAGTCTTGGTGTAGTTATCATGATTCACGAAATGGGGCATTTCTTTGCTGCAAAAAAAGCAGGGATTATGCGTCATGAATTTAGTATCGGTATGGGACCTATTCTTTGGAAAAAAAGAAAAGGTGAAACATTGTACACCGTTAGAGCAATCCCAATAGGCGGATATGTAATGATGGCTGGTGAAGAAATTGATGATGAGATAATCAAAATTGGTGCAACAATAAGACTTGCATTTGATATCAACAATAAAGTTGAAAAAATTATCATTGACCACACCAAGGAACAATATGAAAATTATGAAAAAGTAATAGTAGAAAATGTCGACCTAAAAGGTCGTAATATGGCAAAACTTTATATTAATGATTATGAAGTAAATAGAGATGCGTTTCTTATTTTTAAAAATAGAGAAATGCAGTTGGCACCTCATGAAAGAAGTTTTGATGGTAAAACAGTTTGGCAAAGATTCTTAGCGATTTTTGCAGGACCACTAATGAACTTCATATTGGCATTTGTTGTATTCTTAATTATTAACCTAGTTGTCGGATTTCCCAATTTAGAAAGCAGCGTGCTAGGTAATGTTGGAGAGACATACCCCGCAGGGGATGTTTTAGAAGAAGGAGACCAAGTACTTCGTATTGAAGGGAATGATGTCAATACTTGGGATGACATAAGTCAACTTCTAGATGAAAATCCTGGAGATCGTTTGGTAACATTTGAAGTCTTACGAGATGGGAATACTCTTACGTTTGAATTAACCCCAATAATCTTCTTCTATGGAATCGGATTTCATAGTAGTGAAGAATATATTCATGAAACAATTATCGGTGAAATACTTGAAAGTACAAAAGCAGAAGCAGCTGGTTTTATTGAGGGTGACCAGATTATAAAAATTAATGGTGAAACCACAAATACTTGGACAGTAGTTATTGATGAAATTGATCAGATAAGTGATGGTGAGGAAATGACATTTGTCGTTCTTCGAAATGGTGAGGAAGTTACTTTAACTGTATCGCCATACAAAGATTCTTTTTTACAATCACAAGGAATTAATCCGATTGAAACACTTGTTGGAATCGGACCTGAACATCAATTTAGTTTAGGAAAATCTTTTGTTTATGGATTTGTAGATGTAAAACAATAAGCTTCTATTATCTTTACTACAATCGGGTTATTATTCGATAATGAGGGTGCTGGAGAGGGTGTTGGTGTTGACGATTTAGCTGGACCGCTTGGAATCTTTCAAATAACTTCAAGAGCCTTCGAAGCCGGATTTATTTCATTCTTAAGTTGGATTGGACTACTTAGTGTCAATTTAGCAATTATTAATTTACTTCCTATCCCTGCACTTGATGGAGGAAGATTGGTGTTCCTAGGTTATGAAGCTATAACAAGAAAAAAACCAAACAAAAAAATAGAAAATACATTACATTATATTATGTACTTAGCCTTAATGGGATTATTCGTGTTTATCACGTTTAATGATTTATTAAGATTATTAAATATCAAATAAGAAGGTGGAGAAATGAAACAGAGTTTACTATTTGTACCAACATTAAAAGACGCACCTAAAGACGCAGAAGTAAAAAGTCATAAACTAATGACTCGAGCAGGACTTGTAAAACAAGTGGCTGCGGGAATTTATACATACTTACCACTTGGTTACAACGTAATTAAAAAAATCGAAAAAATCATTCGTGAGGAACTTGATAATATTGGTTCTAGTGAGTTATTAATGCCTGCTTTACAACCACGTGATTTGTGGGAGGAATCAGGTAGATGGGATAAATACGGTCCTGAATTAATGAGGTTAAAAGATCGTAAAGATCGAGATTTTTGTTTGGGTCCAACCCATGAAGAAATCATAACCCAAGTTGTTAGAGACTATATAACTTCATACAAAAAGCTCCCTTTAGCGTTATATCAAATTCAAACGAAATTTCGTGATGAAATGAGACCTCGTTTTGGACTAATGCGTGGACGCGAATTTATCATGAAAGACGCATATACATTCACAGAAACAGAGGAACAACTTGATGAATGGTATAAAAAGTATTCAAATGCATATACTCGTATTTTTGATCGATGTGGACTAGACACTAAAATCGTATCAAGTGACGTGGGACAAATTGGTGGAGATGAAGCTGATGAGTTTATGGTTATGAGTGAAGTTGGAGAAGATACAATTACCTACTGTATGAGTTGTAGTTACGCTGCAAACCAGGAACATAGTGGCTTGGTTGAAGGTGACAAATGTCCGAAATGTGGTGGAACCATTAGAACTGCAAAAGGGATTGAAGTAGGGAATATCTTCAAATTAGGAACCAAATACAGTGAAAGTATGAACGCGAAATTCATTAATAACGAAGGAAAAAAACAAGCAGTTATTATGGGATGTTACGGTATTGGAATTAGTAGAACATTAATGGCTAGTGTTGAACAACACTCAAGTGAAAATGGTATTGTTTGGCCTGACGAGATTGCACCATTTAGAGTGCATATTATTCCTGTTAATACTAAAGATGACACACAAGTAGCGATTGCAAATGAAATTTATGTTTCACTAAAATCTCAAGGACTAGAAGTATTGTTAGATGATCGTAATGAACGTGCTGGTGTAAAATTTAAAGATGCGGACTTAATCGGTATCCCTTATCGAGTTGTTGTTGGTAAGGATGCTGCAAGTGGACAAGTAGAATTTAGTAATCGCAAAATGGACACAAAAGAGTTGGTTGATTTTAAGGAAATTAATAGTCTTATATAATATAGAAACAGAGCCTCAGCAGTTTGAGGCTTTTTTTATGCAACTTACTTGAATTCATATGAACGTAAACTCATATGTGGTATAATGTGTACGCAATAAAACTACCAATATCACTATATCTTTATATCAAGATATGATATAATAAGAAAAGAAATGAGGTGGTATTATGACTAAATTCACAATGTTTGTCGGTGAGGATTGGAAACTTCCTATAGACAAAATTCATGATTATGCAGCAATGATGTATGCTACAAGAAGAGAATTAAGTAAAGTACCAACTCCTTCACTTGATTTCTTTAAAGACAGATTGACAACACTTTTAAACACAGATTCACAATTAACGGCAGTCAATGTTATTGGTTATTATGATGAAAAACCAATGGCTTGGGGACACGCCTCTTTTGGTTCTGGAAAATGTTTATTGAGTGATGTCTATTGTTATGTTGATCCTTTTTATCGGAATAGAGGATATGGCACAAAAATTATTAAGACACTATTATCGCTAGTACCAGAAAGAGTCACAGAATTTTCAATATCTGCATTTGATGAAGCCTCGAATTATGTTGAAAGAACTTTTCATTCGAAAGTAGTTAATGTCGAGAAGCGATACGCAGCGCTTATTGACAAACTAGATGTAGTAGAATTACAAAAACTTCTTCCATCTAATTACCAAACGAATAAGTTTGATTACCATATGCTGACAACTCATGATTTAGCAGAAAACCAAGACATGAAAGAAATATTAAGAATTAAATATAAAGGTCGCAAAAATATAGATGAATTGATGAACAAGTTCCATTCATATGTGATGAGGGCTAAAAAGGCAATGGGTACAAAGCAATTAATTGCTTATGTAAAACGAAATGGGCACGTTATCGCCTATTCTAGAGTTGTTCATTATTTCGAGAAGAATACAAAGACTGCAATAAAAATGGAATTTGGAACAGTATCACATGCTTATAGTGAAATAGAAAACACACTAAACGTCAAACTTCTAGAATTTCTTAAAAAGAACACAGAAGTGTCACACTGGATCTTCGGAAACCTAGAAGAGAATGGCTTTGTAATGGAGCACTTTAATACAAAATATCTATATACAGTCTATACTCATAAGAAAAAGCTAAGGTGAAACTTCAGAATTTGGAGTTTTATCTTTTTATATATAATATAGAAAACAAATAGAGGTTTATAGGAGTCAACAGAGACAGTTCGTAATTTGATACAGAAACACTGCAGACTATCAAGTAAAAATACTGTACAATTAGCCTCTAAAATGCCTCTAAAAACCTTATGAAAAAAAACTGAAAAATATTGGTATAAAAGAGTTGACAATAACGCTTGAATCTTATATACTCTTAATTGCGCAACAAGAAATTTTGTTACGCTTTAACTTTGCAACCGTGCCATTTAAATAGTCTTGATTGACAACGAAATTTCACGAGTACAAAGTTTTTTAAAAAAGTGTTGACAATGAAGTTTAATTTCTATATACTCTTTATTGCAGGCCGGAAATTTCGGTATGTAATCAACACCAAAAAAAACACTTTAAAAGTTTCGTAAAAGTGTTGACATAGTATTCTAGATATAGTAGAATATTAAAGCACGCTAAGATAGATTGTGCGACCAATTAGGTCTTTGAAAACTGAATAGAACAAGTCAATTAGAGTTTAGGAAAAGTACTTTATAATTTTATTATTATAATCAAAACAATTCATATAATTATGGAGAGTTTGATCCTGGCTCAGGATAAACGCTGGCGGCATGCCTAATACATGCAAGTCGAACGGTCTCTCGATCTTCGGATCAAAGAGATAGTGGCGAACGGGTGAGTAACACGTAAGAAACCTGCCCTTAAGTCGAGGATAACCATTGGAAACGATGGCTAATACTGGATAGGATATAAGATCGCATGATCTAATATTTAAAGATCCGTTTGGATCGCTTTAGGATGGTCTTGCGCAGCATTAGCTAGATGGTAGGGTAACGGCCTACCATGGCGACGATGCTTAGGTGGTCTGAGAGGATGAACACCCACACTGGGACTGAGAC
>JBFFKS010000122.1:0-5137 GCA_041555275.1 Xianfuyuplasma sp.
ATCGGATGGAGAGCTATGTTTACTCTAATATGAGTTGCTATTGCAAATAATAATATTAATAGTCCGACTGAATTAATTAGAATCCGATACCCCATCCAAATAGTGGATAAGTCTGGTAATACTGAAATACATAAATTGACAAAAAAGGAAAAAGTTATTAAAAAGGCAAAAGATAAAATCACTTCTATCCATATAATCTTCTTTCTAATTAGCATTGCTATTATATAGAAAATTGTTGAGACAATGAAAAAACCCCAACCAAGTGAAATATTGAAGTATGCACTAAAGTTTGTAGCGCTTGTACCCCATGCAGTCATTCCCATATTTGTAACGCTCATTAAACTTTGGCCAACAGCATTTCCTATCACAGCTGTAACCATCATCCATCCTTTTTTCATATAATCACCTATTCTTTACTTCTATTATAATCACCCTAATCAAAATAAAAAAGCGATTTTTATCGCTTTTTTGTTATGTTAAAAAACTTTTGAACTCCTCGATCATATATTTGTTCATACTCTCCTTCAATTAAAGGAATAATATAATCGTAAAATTTTTTATTTACATTGTTATTTTCTATATCTAACATTTCATTAGGAATAACTTGTTCTAGGTTTGCAATATCTCTTACTTCATGAAGTCCATATTCCACTTTATATGGATTATTTGAAACACGATTAATAGTAACCATTTTTTCAGTTTCACCCGCTACAGCATATTGAACTGCCTGTCTCCCAACTTCAATTGCTTCGAGAACATCACTCTTACTTCTTATAAAAGCTGCTGCACGTTGTGTACTACTTAGTTCAATTGCACGATAACCTATTCCAAGATTTTGTTTTACAATTTCACCTAGATAAACACCAACACCACCTAGTTGATTATGACCGAATGCATCTGTGGTTTTGTTTCTTAATCCTAAAAAATCACCCGTTTCGTCTTTTACACCCTCACTTACAGCGATAAGGCAATTATGGTTTTTTTGATATATTCGATTAACGTCTTCTAAAAATTTTGTTTCATTAAAAGCAATTTCAGGAATATAAACCAAATCTGGTCCCATTCCCTGCAAACTACTAACATGACTTGATGCAGTTAGCCATCCGGCATGACGACCCATAATTTCCACAATCGTAACTTTCCCTTTTGGATAAACCTTACTATCTAAACTAATTTGCATCATTGTATTAACGATAAATTTTGCTGCACTTCCGAATCCAGGAGTATGGTCTGTGTATGGTAAATCGTTGTCAACTGTTTTTGGTACCCCGATAACTTGAATATCATAGTTTACACTTCTCATATAGTTGGCAATTTTCACACAAGTATCCATTGAATCATTTCCACCATTATAAATGAAGTACCTGATATTCTTATTCTTAAAAAAATCTAATATTTTAATATAGTCAGTAATGTCATCAGTGTGTGATTTAAGCTTGTATCTAACACTTCCAAATGCACTTGCTGGTGTTATTGGCAATAAATCAATTTGATGAATATAATCATCTATATCAAAATAGTGATTATTTAAAATACCTTCTATCCCATGTTGCATAACATAAATATGCTCAATTGAATCATGATTTTTTTGCGCTTCAGTGATTACACCATATGCACTTGCGTTAATAACACTACTTGGGCCACCACTTTGTCCATATATTAAATTTCCTTTTAACATTAAATCAACTCCTGACATCTAAATCATTATACATTTATCATCTTTAAAAGAAAACACCTTTTTTGAAAAAGAAAAAAGGTGCTTTAGATAACACCTTTTTATTCATTTGCAGTTAAGAAAGTTATTGTATAATCATACGTATTTTCAATCGGTTCTATTAACAAGTAGTACTGATCTTTTTCGAGTAATTGTGCACTCATATCAAATTCATCATTTCCGACTTCACCTTCAAAAATCAATTCCATAAACTTATTAAAGACTTTAAAGGCCATTCGCTCCTCATTATCATTTGTTACCCAATCAAGTTTATAATATCCTGCAATAGGAACATTTAGGACAAGAATCTCTTGATCTTCAACAAACTCAAATACACCGTTTAATTCAACGTTTAAATCTAAAAACTGAAATCCTAGTTTTTCACCATCTTCTATATAATCTACATTATCATCAAAAATCAAATCAGTTGATGGTACATAGAATGCTAGTTTTTCATTTAATTCTACTACTTCAATTTCAAGATAGTATTCTTCAAATCCTGGATTATTTCCTAAGTTTTCTACGTAAACACCATTAAGGAAATCTGCAAAGTCTACTCTAAAAGATGAAAAATATCCCGTCGTGGTATCAAAAATTCCACTTATATATACTTTTGAACTTGTGTCTTCAACCTTTTGCCCACCTGAAACTACTTCTTTTAAAAAGTGACTTAAATCTTTAAACATTACTTCTTTCAAAACAGTAATGACATCTCCATCCTGTAAGCTAGAATCAGGGTCATTTAGTTGATTTAAGAATATTTTATCGATTCGGTACTCTTGATAGACGGGGTACACTCCAAATTTGTTTTGTTCATTAACATATGGGTAGATTCCAACCTCATCATCTTGATATGTAGTGAATACCATATTGCAAGATACTGTATGTTCCGATTCATTAGGATTATTCACCAAAGGTGTAGAACACATATCTCCTGTCTCATTATTCAAGTAATAATAACCAACCGTCTCATTGTTAGTTCCACCAATAGTATACCCAAATATTTTTGTAAACTGTACATTTTCGAGATTTTCAATGCTTGCATAATGATCGTTAATGTCAACAGTTACATTTTTTTCTTTACATCCAGCTAAGATTAATACAAGTATCGTTGAAATAATAATTAATCTACTTTTTTTCATATATATCACATCCATAATTATTTGTCTTTTTTCATTATATCATATTTTTCAGTATTTCCTCACAAAAAAGGCGAGTCGAATATCATTCACCTTTTTTCCCTATTTTATAACCTTCGCCAATTTTATCACCTGTTGTATAATAGTTATTATCTAAGCCATAAATTATTGTTTTAAGGTGTGAAAGATCCAGTTTATTTTCGGTGATTAATGTTTCGTCAACAATCGTCTTTAAAACATCACAGATCATGATAATTCTGTGAAGTATTTGATGAGAATGATTCACTTTAACAATCAATGAAATTGGAGCATTATCTAACAAAGGAACATCATCAACAATCGTATATGGTTCAGTGATTGTTTTATCCCTCTTTCTTCCTGAATATATTCCACAATAATCAACAAATTCAACCATATCAATATGGGGTATATTAATAGACAGAAAACCTGATTCTAAAATATGTTCCGTAGCCAAATGTGTTTCGCTTAAACTTATCATCACAAGCGCTGGATTGATTCCTGCTACTGCCAAATCACCAATTGTTGTGAAATTTATATTCTCATCTCGTTTGGTTCCGACCAAACAAATTGTTGTTGGGTGAACAAGTGGAATATTATTTATTTCTTTTTTCATTTTTAGTCCTCTACTTCCTTTATATATAATAATTTTATCATTTATTTCAATGTAAGCAATTGATAATTGCACAAATATATTTTGACCTTCAAAGATATATTTTATATAATGTAATGGAGTGAAAAACAGGAGGAGACTATGAAAAAGACATATTATTACTACCTATTAGTATTAGTAAGTATTGTTGTTGGGATGTTGGCTTTAATTACACCCAAGGTAAAAGATGATGATGTAACATTTAGTGCCAATGATGCATTTGAAGACATTTTAGAAATCGCAAAAGTACCTCATACAGTAGAAGATCATGATGCTTTAAAAGATGTACGTGATTATTTATTTGATGAACTAAATAATTTAGGATTAAACCCAATCATTACAACTCATTCACAAACAGATGAAGAGTATAATATGACTGAGGTTAATAACATTTTAGCTCAAATCGATGGTGATAATAGTACATATATTTTATTGCTTGCCCACTACGATAGTAGTCCAGCAAAACGTATTGGTGAAGAAGCTGGGAGTAAGGGGGCTGCGGATGATGGATATGGATTATCTACCATTCTTGAAACATTGAGAACCTTACAAGATAATAATATTAAATTTAACAATGGTGTCAAAATTCTCTTTACTGATGGGGAAGAAGTTGGTCTTTATGGCGCTGAAAAAGAAGTTGAAAATAACCCAACATGGTTTGAGGATATTAGCATTGTTTTAAACATTGAAGCACGAGGAGTAAAAGGTCCTAATATTATGTTTCAAACTAGTTTAGAAAACTATAAAGTAATTAAATTTTTTAGTCATGCAAAATACCCAGTAAGCTTTAGTTTAGCCGGTGATGTTTATTCTAATATGCCAAATTCAACAGACTTAACCCCAATGCTCGATCATGGTTTACCAGGAATCAACATGTCTGTTTTAGACAATCTTGATTATTATCATACACCAAAAGATAATCCGGATAATGTATCACTGACATCACTACAGCATTATGGGGAAAATGTTTACCCGCTTGTCAATGAGTTTGTAACAAATGAAAAGTATAATGATATCGACTATTTTGATGACGATAGTAATGCAATGTATTTTACCTTCTTACCAAATGTGTTTATCGTCTATCATCAAACAACACAAGTCGTATTGGCAATCATTACATTTATTGCGCTTGGTTTCTTATTACTCCTTGCACATAAAAATAAAGAGTTTAAAGTGATAAAATTACTCATATGGAATGCTGTTTGGTTTGGATTTATGATTGGATCTTTACTAATTGGATATGTCTTTTCACATATTCTTGGTTTACTATTTAATATTCCATTCAACCTTTTCTATATGCCAAATATTCCATTTAGTTTAGGAATCACAATCCTCTCAGTATTAGGCGTTACTCTTTTAATGTTATTATTACTTAACAAAACAAAAGAGACCATTAATGATAACGTACTACAATATAGTGGTTTAACATTTCTTGGTTGTTTCACAGTGATTTTCCTATTTGTATTACCAGGAGGAACATATTTGTTCTTACTACCACTTTTAGTAACAACTACTTCTTTACTCCTTAACTACTTTTTGAAGCAAAAAGAAGTTGGAAACATTAGACTATATAATGTGATTGAAACTATCAATGTTATATTCCCAGTTGTCTTG
>JBFFKS010000123.1:0-5112 GCA_041555275.1 Xianfuyuplasma sp.
ACCAAGCAGCATTTGTCGCTTATGCAACTAGTGGTGATGAATACATGCAAATCGTTAGTACCCCTGAAGAACAAGAGAACACGTACTATAACTTCTCTTATCCAAGGTTTACATACGATAAACTATATTTACAAGTTTACAATAAATCAGGATGGGGATTCACAACATTCTATGAAGACAGAAACCATTATGATATCAATATGAGATATGATTTCTTAGCTGGTGACGGTACGGACGGTCCAAGTGCAGATTATGTCGGTATGGCACAACGATACCGTGAATACTTAATTGATAATGGTTTACTACATGAATTGAATTCTACAGACACAGATATTCCGATTCGTCTTGATTTCTTTATGAGTGATGTTGAAAAATCAATTACTGGTTTTTCAAACCAAATAACTACAGATTATCAAGGTGTCGATAATATACTAGAAAGACTCATTGAACTTAATATTACAAACATTAACTCCGGATTGCTCGGATGGAATGATGGGGGAGTTACACTTGGAAATCCAAGTGAAACAGACTATCATAGAAGCATAGGGCGTGAAAGAGATTTTAGAAGCTTAATTAATAAATACAATGATGAAGGAATTGATATTAGCTTTGTCAGCAATTATTACTTAATCAATGAAGAGATGATGACACTTAGGAGAAATGCAGCACAACATACAAGTACGTGGTATTCACGTATTGAAACCTTTAACTATCCAGTAAGTGAATTCTACTTTGCAAGACCAGTTAAAAGTGTTAAGTGGTTGCAAGATCAAACAAGTGATTTTGATAAAATAAATGTTCAATCTTATTCAATATCTGGAATTACAAATAATTTAATCACAGATTATACAAACGATTTAAGAAGAACAGATTCCAAACAACAATTAGTTGATGGATTTGCATCATTGAATCAAGATGTACTTGTTAACTCATACCAACCTAACATGTTCTTATGGCAATTTACAGATCGCTATATTGGTACACCAGTTTATGGTACTCAATTCTTAATCGAGACTGATACAGTGCCATTCTTACAACTTGTTTTAAACAATACAATGGAATTATATGGTCCTTATTCTAACTTCAGTTTCTACACAGATACTGATGTGCTAAGAATGATTGATTATAATATTTATCCTAATTTTGTTTTAACTGAAAATCCTGCATATTTACTAGATGATACCAATTCAAGAAACTTCTATTCAACAGAGTTTGAACTATATGAAGAACTAATCGTAAGTATTTACGGTGATGTTAATAATGCGTTAAAACATGTTATCGGAGTAGACTGGGTAGATAGAACTGTTTATCAAAATGGAGTTATCATTAATACTTATGCAAATGGTGTTGAAATAATCATCAATTATACAGATGAAGTAGTTGTGTATGGACAAACAATTGTTCTCCCTATTTCATATGAAGTGGTGGGTGAATAATATGGCTGAAAATATTAAAAAATCAATGGTAGGAATCTTTAAAAGAGATCCTAATAAAGAGAAGAAAGAAAAGACATTCTCTGATAAACAAATGATGAAAGCTATTCAAAAAAGTAGTAATAGTAATCGTCAAGCATATCCATTCTTGATTCCATGGTTAATCGGGTTTGGAATACTAACGATTTATCCGTTCTTTTATACCATTTACTTGAGTTTTTACAATATCACATTGGCAGGACTTGGATGGGAACTAGAATTTCATGGAATGAATAACTATATCACTGCATTGTTTGCAAATATCGATTTTGTTCCTAACATGATTTCATTTATTACAATGGAAATTACCTACGTTCCATCGATTATTATATTCTCGTTTATTTTAGCAATGTTGTTAAATAGAGATATTAAATTTAGAGGTGGATTTAGAACAATCTTCTTCTTACCGGTAATCGTTTTAAGTGGTACAGTTGTTGAGCAATTGATGTGGAGTGGTAGTACAACCTTAGCAGATTTTAGCGAAAATATTATATTCAAAATGTTAATGAACTATAATGAATTCTTCGCAGAAGCAATGCTTGCTCTATTCACAAACTTTACACTCGTATTATGGTTTACAGGTATTCCAATAATCCTCTTCATTAATGGATTACAAAAAATAAATAGATCACTATTCGAAGCTGCAAAAATTGACGGGGCTACAACATGGCAAATATTATGGAAAATAACAATTCCAATTATTAAACCGACAGCTATGATAGTAACAATCTTCACCATCGTACAACTTGGTATGTTTAACTTAAACCCTGTAATCACACAAATCAAAGAATCTATGTATAACTATCAAGGAGGATTAGGTTTGAGTAGTGCATACTCACTAATCTATACCATAGTCGTATTAATCTTTGTTGGTATTGCGATGCTGATCTTGCGTACAAAAACAGATAACAATGATATTAAATTAACAACAACACAACGTCAAAGATTTGAAATCATAAGACGTTTCCGTGAAGATCAAAAAGCAAAAATTATTGAAGAGGAAAAGGCGATTAAACTACAAAAGAAAAAAGAACGCGATGAAAATGTCGCACTTAGTAAAAAACACGCTGAGGAACGCAAAGTAAAACTACTTACACTCTCACCAGAAGAGAAAACTATATTCTATAAAGAAGAAAAAGAACAACGAGCAATTAAAAAGCAACAAGAAAAAGAACACCAAATCCAAATAAAACTAGCCGCAAAAGAAGAAAAGCAAAAACAAAAACAAGATGCAGAAGATCGCAAAACTTATATATTGTTGGCAACACTTGAGCTGGCAGGTAATTTGGAAGCTTTAGAAGAAGAAAAAGCTAAAATAGAAGCAATCAAACAAGAAAAAATTAGATTGGCAGAAAGAGCTGAGAAATTGGCGATAATGTCAAAAGAAGAAAAGGCATTATATTTAGCAAAAGAAAAAGAAGAGAGTGCCAAAGAAAAAGCGATTTTAAAAGAGAAAAAAACTCTTGAGAAAACAGCATTAAATGAAGAAAAAGCAAAAGCAAAAGAAGCAGCGAAAATTCAAAAAGAAGCAGACAAACTAGTAAAACAAAAAGCCAAAGAGCAACAAAAACAAGAAAAAATCGCTGCGAAGGAAGCATACAAAAACAGAACAGATGCAGAAGTTATTGCTGAAAAAGAGCAAAAAGATGCTGCAAGAGAGATAAAAAAACAAGAAAGATTTGAGAATCGTAAAATCAAACTTCAACAGTTTAAAATGAAAGTAAAACGTATCTTTACAACAAAGAAATATTTTATTAGCTTTATAACAAAACTCACAATTTATGTTTTACTAATTACAATATCTTATGTATTTATTTATCCATTCTTTAGTATGTTGAGTCTTGCAATGATGAGTCCACAAGACATCATCAATGTTGAAGTTGACTTTATACCAACAAGATTTTACTTAGGTAACTTCTTTGCGGCTATTAAGGTAATGGATGCAGGACAAGCCTTATTTAACTCAATGTGGTTTAGTACTACACTTGCTATTTCTCAAACAGTAGTAAGTGCATTAACAGGATACGCATTCTCAAGATATAACTTTACATTAAAGAAACTCTTATTTGGACTAATCCTAGTTTCATTTATCATACCAGTTCCAATAATCTTTATTCCTCGCTTAATGATGATGTTCTCATTCCAAAGCATTACAGGTATAAAATTATTCGGAACAATCATTCCCCAAGTTGTAATGTCAATATTGGGACAAGGAGTAAATTCAGCAATTTTAATTCTAATATTCTATAACTTCTTCAAACTAATACCGAATGTATTATATGAAGCAGCTAAGATTGATGGTGCTAGTCCATTTAGACAGTTCTGGGAAATCACAATCAAAATGAGTATGAGTACAATCGTTGTTGTCTTCCTATTCAGCTTTGTATGGAACTGGAACGAGTCCTATATAACCAATCAACTTATTAGTGACAATATGGTATTATTACCGGATCAATTGGGAATATTTGATTCCTTGTTTGATACAAGAAGCAATGATGTTCAAAGTGTAACTGGTGGGGATGCAACTCCACGAGTAAGTGAGGCGTATCGTATGGCTGCAACATTTATGTCAATGTTACCATTATTTATTATTTACTTCGTTGCACAAAAACAATTTGTTGAAGGAATTGAAAAAACCGGAATTACAGGTGAATAAATTATGAAAAAATTAATGTTAATCATCCTCATGAGTACTCTATTTGGAGTACTCAGTGGATGTGATCCAAAAGAAACAGAAGATCCACCATTAAATTGTGCTCCAGGATTTGAAGTACAAGACAATGCTTGTGTCAAAGTAGAAGAGGATACATGTTTTGCACCAGATGACTATTCAGAAACATTAACATACGAAATGGTATGGAATGATGAATTTGATGGTACAGAACTAGATCCTGCAAACTGGGTATATGAAGTAAATGGTAGTGGTGGAGGAAACAATGAACTTCAGTATTACACATCAGACAATACAACAGTTGCTGATGGATTTTTGACAATCACAGCAAAAAAAGAACTTTATAATGGTAAGGAATACACATCAAGTAGAGTAACAACATATAATCGAGCTTTCTTTAAATATGGAATTATTGAAGTGAGAGCGAAATTACCATCAGGTAGAGGAACATGGCCAGCGATTTGGATGATGCCACAATATAGTAGATACGGTGGTTGGCCAAATAGTGGAGAAATTGATATCATGGAACACGTTGGGTATAATCAAAATGTAATCCACGGAACAGTTCATACAGACTGGTATAATGGACAAGAAGGAAACCAAAAAGGTGGATCTACTTCTGCGTATCAAGATGTATCAACTGAATTTCATACATATAAAGTAGAATGGTTACCAGATAAAATAAAATTCTATGTTGACGACGTTATGTATTACGAATATATCGATTCAAAATATGCAACATGTCCAACATCACAGTTATGGCCGTTCAACTCTTCATTCTATATTATATTGAATGTTGCTGTTGGTGGAGACTGGGGTGGAGCACAAGGTGTTGACGATAGTATCTTCCCAACATCAATGGTTTTAGATTATGTACGAGTATATCAAGCAACAGAATTAGAAGATTTCGACGACAATAGTGAGTAAAAGCCCAATCTTTTTTGGGCTTTCTTCAATAGGAGGACAAAA
>JBFFKS010000124.1:0-5065 GCA_041555275.1 Xianfuyuplasma sp.
CAAGCAATAATCCACCAACTATTCGTAATACAGTAGGTATAGTGAGTGTGCTGTAAATTAACCCAAGACTAAATGAGCTAAAAATCACAAGTAAAATTCCTGAAATACCATAAAAATATTTTAGTGTATTATTCCCTTTTAATGAAAACAGATCAAAAAGCAGCATATTTACAAATCCAATCACACCTAAGAAAATATAAACCATTTGTTTTTCCTCACTTTTTTAAATTTTGCATTCCACTCACTGTGTAAGTTTACATAACGTACGTTGCGCGTATTTTAGTTCTAATTAAGTATACTAAATAATATATAAAGAATTTATATATATGAAAAGGCCATATGTGACCCAAGATGATTATGGTATAATTAGATTAATACATCAAAAAGACTCCAAATGCCTATTTTTAGCACTGAAATAGTGTGTTCAAAAATAAAATAAATATGGGTTGTAGTGAAAACGCTATCATGTTATAATGTAGTCGAGTTTTTTTAGAATGAATAATTACGAGGTGGAAAATAATGAAATTTAGAATACTAGCAATCAATCCTGGATCGACATCAACAAAAATCGCAATTTATGAAAATGAAGAATGTATTTATAAAAAAAGCATACGTCATAGCACCGAAATTATTAATTCGTTTGATCACATTTTTGATCAATTCGAGTTTAGAAAAAGTGCTATTTTGAATACCTTAAAAAACGCAGAAATATCAATTGACTCATTAGATGCAGTAGTTGGTAGAGGGGGCATGCTTAAACCGATAGAAGGTGGGACATATGAAGTCAATGATTCAATGATTGAATATGTAAAAAAGGCACCTCGAGGGGAACACGCATCAAACCTAGGATGTGTGATTGCGAAAGACTTGGCAGATAGCGTTAAGAAACCATCTTTCATTGTTGACCCAGTCGCAGTTGATGAAATGGAAGACATCGCAAGATATACTGGAATGCCTGAAATAAAAAGACAAAGTTTATTCCACGCATTAAATCAAAAAGCCGTTGCATTAAAAGCATCTAAAACGCTAAAAATAGATTATAAAGAGTTAAATCTTATTGTTGCTCACTTGGGTGGAGGTATCAGTGTTGGGGTTCATAAATATGGTCGCGTTATCGATGTTAATAATGCGCTTGATGGTGATGGACCAATGTCTCCTGAACGTAGTGGTAGTGTTCCAATTGGACCTCTATATAAGATGGCTCTAAGTGGTGAGTATACTTTAAAAGAAATTAAGAATAAAAATTATGGTAATGGGGGATTAGTTGCATACCTTGGTACCAATGATGGATTCGAAATTGAAAAACGTATTCAAGATGGTGACCACCAAGCAAAATTCATCACTGAAGTAATGTGCTACCAAATCGCAAAAGAGATTGGTGCATGCGCTACAGTTTTAGAAGGTAATGTCGATGCAATTGTCATCACTGGTGGATTAGCATACGACAAATTTATAGTTGAAAATATTACAAAACGAGTGAACTTCATTTCACAAGTATTGGTTTTCCCAGGTGAAGATGAAATGGAAGCTTTAGCTTTAGGCGCTCTACGAATTCTAAAGGGTGAAGAAACAAGTAAGACGTACTAAAAGGAGTGTAAAATATGATAAAAACGATTGATGAAATGGTGCAAAAAGCTAAAGAAATTGAAACAAAAACTCTTGTAGTTGCTTGTGCTGCAGATGAACATGTTTTAGAAGCCGTTGAAATGGCAAGAAAAAACAACATTGTAAACGGAATTCTTGTTGGTGAAGAGCAAGCAATTCTTACTATTTTAAATAAACTTAACATTGATAATAAAAATTATGAAATAATTGACATACCCGATCAAGTAGAAGCCTGTTTACAATCTGTTAAACTAGTAAGTAATAACAACGGGTATTTTTTAATGAAAGGTCTTGTTGATACTTCTACTATCTTACGTGCTGCCTTAAACAAGGAATTTGGACTACGCACAACTAATCGTATATCACATGTAAGTGTTATGGAAGTGCCTACTCATAATAAATTAATTTATATGACAGATGGTGCTATGAATATCGCACCTACTTTGGATGAAAAAAGACAAATTATTGAAAATAGTGTTAGGATTGCACATGCAGTTGGAAATAACAACCCTAATGTTGGTGTAATTGGTGCTGTCGAAAAGGTAAATCCACAAATGGAAGCAACACTACATGCTGTTGAACTCATAAAAATGAACAAACAAGGAATTATTAAAGGATGTACCGTTGGAGGTCCATTCGCTATTGATAATGCAATCAGTAAAGAAGCTGCACTACATAAAGGTATCAAAGATCCAATTGCTGGAGATATTGATATTCTACTTATGCCAAGAATTGAAACCGGTAATGTTTTTTATAAAACAATGATGTTCTTAGCAAATGCCAAAAGTGCTAGTGTGATTGCTGGTGCTAAAAAACCAATTGTACTGACAAGCCGCGCAGATTCAACGAAAAGTAAATACTATTCAATTGCTTTAAGTGCGTTAGTCGCAAACCTGTAAAGGAGAATTATTATGTCTACAAAAAGTAATCTCGAAAGAAAATACATCGGAACAAAATCACCAATATTGTTCTCACGTATTCGTTCTACTCTTGAAACAGCATTTTATAGAAATAACGTAACAAAAGTAACATCAATAAAGCATGCATATGAGTTAGCAAAAAACGCTCCTGGAACAATTATCAGTGATTTAGAAGTACATCGCGCTGAAGAGATGGGGCTCCCTAAAGATGCAAAAGTACTTATTTTTAATGATGGCATCGTAACAGGACGACAAGCGAATGCACGTAAATTAATTAATAAATCAAACACAAAAAAATACGCAGATATTTTACGTGATGCAATTTTCAATTCAAGAAAAAAGGAAATGTATCATTGTATCGCTTATGTTGGATTACATGAAGACTTCATGGTTAAAGCACATTTGCTTATCCCAAAAGGTTATGAGAATACGCTTTACTCATGGATGCTTAATTTTCAACATAGCACATTAGAAATGGATAAATTATATAATAACTCTGTTGAAATAGATGAAGGAGATATCTTTTTGTATTCTGATCCTGATGAATTAATCCCTTCGTATGAATCAGGTCTTAGTTTATTTGATCACAAACATAATTGTGGGGCTTTACTCGGAATGAGATATTTTGGAGAACACAAAAAGGCAACACTTACAATGAGTTGGAGCATTGCTTCGCGTAATGACTACACCGCATGTCACGGTGGACAAAAAAGATTTAATTTACCAAACAATAATACATTTATTGCAGGTGTATTTGGTTTAAGTGGTAGTGGTAAAAGCACAATAACACATTCAAAACATTGTGACAAATATGATATAACAGTTTTACATGATGATGCTTTTGTCATTTCAAACAAAGATGGATCTAGTATTTCATTAGAACCATCATATTTTGATAAAGTCCAGGATTATCCAACTGACAGCGACGATAATAAATTTTTGCTAACAATGCAAAATGTGGCAGTAACATATGATAATAATAATAAGCTTGTTCCAGTAACTGAGGATATAAGAAATGGCAATGGTCGTGCTTTAAAATCTAAATTTTGGACTCCACAAAGAGCTTATAAATTCAATAACAAGATAGATGCTATATTCTGGATTATGAAAGATGATTCTTTACCTCCATTACTTAAAGTAAACTCAAGTACTTTAGCCTCAGCTTTGGGTGCAACACTTGCAACTAAACGTTCTTCAGCAGAGCATGATGCCGTCATCGCAGATTTAATTATTGAACCATATGCAAATCCATTTAGACTTTATCCTCTACGTAATGACTATAATAAATTCAAAGACCTTTTTGAAAATCAAAACGTTCAATGTTATGTTATTAATACTGGGTATTTCTTAAATGAAAATGTGACTAAAGAAGTGACACTAGATTTGATTGAAGGTATTGTCAATAATACAATTGATTTTGTACCTTTTGCAGGGATGAAAGAATTGCATTATGCGAAAACAAAACATTTCACAGTGAATTGTGACGATAAAAAATACATGAATTTATTCAAAAAAAGAATGAAATCACGTATCGCTTATATAGACAACTTGTTTAATCAAGATATTTTACCTCACGAGGCAAGAGAAAGTATCCAAAACATTATAAATAAAATAGAAGGCTAATTATTAGCCTTCTTTCTTTTAAATACTCCAAATTCAAATACAATCAACATAAATATTCCCAACCAAAATAACATAATACCTATAGATTGCGTATCACTAATGTACCCAAGTAAAGGCGCTAATACAACAATCATAATAGACGTTAATTGTGACTCTATCGATAATACACTAGCACGTTTATTTTTATCAGTTTCATCACCAATCTTTTCTACCATTAGAGGTTTCCTTATATTTAAAAAGATATAGAGAAGGATAAATCCAAGTGAAGCAATTACTATATTAGAAATAAACATGCTAATCACAACTAGAGTAAGCGCAGTCAGTAACCACATTGCTTTAATGATATAATCTTCTGGAAATTTTCTAACAAGTTTATATCCATGTCTACTTGCAATGGATCCAATCAAATATATTATAGCGTAAATAAGACCAATATATATCCGGTTATTCTCTTCAAGATCTAAATTATCAAAAGCAATATACGAAACTCCAATCAACAAAACGATTGGTTGTATATAATCTTTTATTGTTTTAAACACTGCATTATATGCAGCAGAACTATATAATATATTACGCAACTTCTTCTCTTGGTAAGCGTATTTTACACTGAGGATATTTTCATTAATAAATGGTTTTAGCTTAAAACTCGTTTCTTGCTTCTCGTTCATATAATTAGGGTATGAAAGGATTAACAGTGTATCCAAAACATAAGGACCAATAGCAGTAAGAAACAAATATGATAAGTCTTCATAAACGATTGATAATATAGCACCAACAATGCTTGAGATGGTTGAGCCAATTAATGAATAACTTCTTGTAAAACCATATACTTTACTTTTTTTATCAGTCATGGTTTCTTGGTCTAAATAATTCATAATCATTGCCTTATGAGTACCACTTCTAAATGCTTCACCAAA
>JBFFKS010000125.1:0-5055 GCA_041555275.1 Xianfuyuplasma sp.
GATACTTCCCTTTATATCGAACTCGTCTTTTGTGTGATTGTTCTTGATTATCCATTTTATTTCCCACCTTTTCAAATCTACATCATATCATATCAAATATATTAATAATAGTCCATAGTTGAACATGTAATTGATAATCTATCAATATAATGTTGTAAGTGGAGACACAAACTGATATACTTATTTCGCAATACACTCTAAAGGAGGTACTAAAATGAAAAAAAACGTATACATATCATATATTCATTCAGATTCACAGAACTTCAAATTCAAAATAATGGATAAATTTAAAGGAAGAAAATATAAGTATTCACCAGAAGATAGTGATGTAATTCTAAATGAGGAAACACTTGAAAAAATAGAAAAAAAGATTTCTCATTCAGATGTTACAGTTGTCTTAATTTCTAAAAATATAATCGAGAATGAGTTAATTCCTCTTGAGATTAGATATTCTTTAAATAGTTCTACTGAAACAACGCCAAAAGGTGTAATCGGTGTCGTTATTCCTGAAAGAGGAAACGACTATAGTTATTTAATGAAAAAAGGTCAAAAGAATATTTGGAGAGCAGACTTGAGTAAACTACCTTCAATTCTATCATCGAATACACTAAATGAAGTGACTATTCAAAACAAGAATAATGTTAACTATGATTCTTTTATCTCAATATACCGTTGGGAAGATTTTATTAAAGACTTTGATAATTGTATCAATATAGCATATGAAAAAGCAACTGAACATTTAGACGATTATAAAATAACAGTATAAATCAAATAAAAACTGTACTCCAATATAATGTGAGTACAGTTTTTTATATTTAATAAATGGTATTAAGGGCACTTTCGATAATCGCCTTAACTTGTTGCGATAGTTCTATGGTTTTCAATGATTTAAATTCATCAAATGGTATTGGTTTATGAATAACCAGTGTAACCCTTTTTCTAAATGGCCACTTTATACTGTTAAAATTTTTAGGCTTTACGATCGTCATTGGCACAAGTGGCTTTCCACTTCTTAAGGCAACCTTAAATGCTCCTGGTCTAAAATCTAATAATGAACCGATTTCACGATTTCTAGTTCCTTCAGGAAAAATAACCATTGTAAATCCATTTTGAACGTTATTAACAACTTGCTTAATCGCTTGTGCACCTTTTCTTGGGTTATCTCTATCAATCATCACACATCCGTATTTTGGTGCGAATTTCCCAATCATAAACATGTTAAATGCCTCTTCTTTTCCTAAAGATGCGACTGGATTATTATACAGTTTATACATTAATACTGGCAAGTCAATCCAAGAAGTATGATTCACATAAATCGCAAAACCTGGATCTTTAGGTAAATTTTCTTCTCCTATAACTTTGATTTTCATATTTGAGTAGTGAATCGGAACACTAACAATTTGTTTTCCAATCTTATGCATAAACAATGATTTTTGTGGTGCATTCTTTTTTGATACTAAATAGAAAAGTTGTAAGAACAATCCTAATAAAAGTACTGTAACAACAAATCCACCAAAAAGACTCAATAAAATTACATAAACATTATTGACAGCTCCATCTACTTGGAAATCAAATATGTATATACTTAATATTGTAATCGTTACATTTATTAATACTAATAAAATTGCAAACATATTATCACCTATATAATTTAATCTTTCACGAGCAGGAGACTTCATACAATAATTTTATCATATTACATCAAATTTCCATACACCTAGTCTTTGCTTTGTTATGATTTTTCATTAGAAACTAGTTAATAAAATATAAACTGTATCAAAACAGATTAATCGTTTTGATACAGTTTTTTTAATACTTTAGCTTTGATAAATTGTATTCAAAGAACTTTCGATTGTTTCTTTTACTTTTTGTGAAAGTTCTAACGTTTTCATTGTCTTTACTTCTTCAAAAGAAATTGGTTTATGAATAACCAATGTTACTCGTTTTTTGAAGGGCCATTTTACTTTTTTATAATTTTTCGGCTTTACAATTGTCATTGGAACTAGCGGTGCTTTACTTTTTAGGGCGATTTTAAATGCGCCTTGTTTGAATTCAAGTAATGTCCCTATCTCAGTTGTTCTTGTCCCTTCAGGGAATACAACCATTGTTGATCCACTTTTAATATTTCTAATTACCTGGATGATTGCTTCAGCCCCTTTTCTTGAGTTTTCTCGATCAATCATAACACATCCTAAAGTTGGTGTCCATTTACCAACAGAAAAAATATTTAATACAGATTCTTTTTCTAAAAAGGCAACTGGATAATCATACAAACAATACATAAGTACAGAAATATCTGTCATTGAAGTATGATTGACATATATTGAAAATTTGGGATCTTTGGGTAAATTCTCTTTGCCAATAACTTTCACTCGCATATTTGAAACATGCATTGGAAAACTTACAAATTGCTTTGCAATTTTATGCTTTAACATTGAGGTTTGTGGTTTTCTTTTTGCTACTAAAACATAGAAAAACTCTATGTAGAATAATAGCACTAGCATAGCTATTATTGACCCTATTATTATGCTCAAGAGAATAATGAATATGTTATTTATAAGACCATCTGGTTGGTAATCAAATATATATATACCCAATCCTGTAACACCTATATTTACTATTAGTAATAATATCGTTAGCATTTGTTCACCTATGTTATTCTTTCGTTTTGTTTTCAGTCTAGTTGTATTCTATAATTAGAATTTATTTATTTCGGTATTCAACCATTCAATTCTTATTTTTAAGTAATCATATAAAAACCAAACTTGTTCATCGTATGTTTGAATTGCTAATATTTCAGGAGATGTAAACCACTCTTCTTCTTTTCCTATAATATCCCATAGTTCAAAATTATTATAACTAGATTGTGTAATTAAATCGGCTGCATAAAGTGTTTCTTGTAGTACAACTTCAATTGAATTATCATATACTTCATTCCATCTTGCTTTTAAATTTTCTCTAAACGATGGATATGACATTAAATAATAGAAAAATACATTTTTGTCTCCTCTGGCAGTCCACCATCCTGTTGGACCTCTTTCTTCAGGAGATACATATCCAGGAACACCAGACGATATATCAAAGTCCCAAACTGGACCCATTTTTAGTAAACCTTCTTTATCTTTGTGAAAATAAACACTAGAATATCCTGAGTCCACATTTTTAAAGACTTCATTCACTATAAACCAATCAATAAATGTAGCTTCATCAATTAAACCAGAGTAATCTCCACCATTTCTTAGGGTGTCTAAAACAGTATTGAAATAATCTTCTATAAACACTTTTTGATCTTCTATGTAATGTTCGTCCTCAAAATCTGGAGATTTGATGACGAAAGGAATTCCATCTATTAAGAAGTAATTTTCATCACTATTCTCAAGACCTTCACGATACAATCCAATATCATACTCCACCAAGAATCCTGTATCTATATCTGAAGTTTTTTCTTCGATATTAACACGATCATTTGTAACTTCTATTTGATCTGTAAGTAGGTAGTTACCTAAATACTCACCGTTAATGTATAAATCCACAAAAGTGTAACTAGGTACAAAATCCATATCCAATTTCGAAGCCATTGAAAATGCGAGATAATCTCGGAGTAATGTTTGATCAACATGGTTTGCGAGTAATACCCATTTCTTTTCTGCATAATCTGAAAGTAAGGATTGTTTCTCTTCGAAATTTATTTTGAAAGCTTTTTTAGGCATAAACAATGTTGAATTACCTCGTAATTTAATTCCTAATACAGCATCATCAATTTCAGAATATGAAGATTCTCCTTCAATGACAAGAGTAAGAGTACCTGGTACATATTCTTCCTTCGTCGTAATTGCTTGGTTATCAACTGTTGTTATATAAATAGCTGGTATTTTAGGCAGGTCATTAAGAGCAGTCATATAAAATGGTATTGAATCTTCTCTTGTCTTATCGCTAAACGTAGCTGTAACTACTAAATTACATTGAGTGGTAATTAAAGGATGATTATATACAATTCTATTTCGTACTATGTTTGTGCAGTCACTACTGTACACGATATCAGCAGTTTCATTAGAAACTTCTGGTAATGATGTGTTTGAAACCAAAGAACTAGGTATCAAATTAGAAATATCATGAAGCAATGAAGCAAACATCATATCGTAATAAAGTTCTTCATTAACAATTTGCTTAACGACTATCTCGGAATCATCACTATATTCTTTATAAAATACAGTAAGCGCAATCGTAATATTTTTGTCCTCGGTTAATAACTCATAAATGATTTCATTATTTTCGATGATGACACCGTCAATAGAGTATACTACTTCAAATCCACTTCTGGCTTGAGGTAAAGTTAAATTTGACTCGAATTCATTTGGAATTAGATATAAAATTCTTGCGATTTCATCTTCAATTAGATTTTGATTTCCTTTTTGATTGATTCTAACATAATATGACTCTTGAACATTCTCATATGTAATCACCAATTTTAAAAGGTATTCCGTATTTTCAGGTAGTAGTTCATACTCTACAATATAATCCTCGATAAGAACATCATCAATATAATATTCTAGTTCAAAAGAATCCCTCGTTCTTGGTAATTCCAAATCACTATCATATTCAAGAGGAATAAGTTCAGAAAGACGTATAAATTCATCCCTAACTAAATCACTTGGATTTTCAGTTGTACAACTAGAAAAAACAAGAACTAGCATTAGTAGTAAATTACCTAGTAGAACTTTTTTCATATTTAACACTCCATTAGATCATAATTTTTCATTTTTAATATCACTTAATAACATAAAAATGTGTTCATATCAATTTATTGTATCATATATCATGTAAAAATTATTCTCTTATCTAAAAGTAAACTACTTTTTTTCCATAAGAAAACATAATATATTATCGAAAAAAAACTCTTACATTATGAACGAAAACATTTACATATTCAAATGAGTTTACATTAGAAGCATTTACAGTAAAATTGAGTTGCTTTTTTAAAAAGGCAATATTTGATAGAAAGAGAGGAATTTTAGTAATGAATGAATATTATACTACAATGGATTATTCTAGACA